>JAJFIG010000189.1 GCA_021775195.1 Rhodospirillales bacterium
GGGCACCACTAAAAGCAAAAACACGACCGCTCCGGCAAGAGATTGCTGGGCAGCGGTGGCCACCGCGCGCTTGTCTACGTCGAAGTCCACCCGCGCTGATATCCCGGCATGAACCCTCGGACACGAAAGGCCGCTGGCCTCAATCTCCTGGCCGCCGCCCTGATCGGCTTGCCCGCCCCGGCGGCCGCGCACGCCTTCGGCAGCCGCTATGATCTGCCGCTGCCGCTGACCCTTTACCTCGTCGGCGCCGGCGCCGTGGTCGCCCTGTCCTTCGTCCTCGTGGCACTGTTCGTCCGCCAGCACCCCGAGGCGTCCGAGCAGTGGCGTTTCGACCTTTTGACGGTGCCGTTCCTGCGCCCCCTTGGCCATCCCCTCGCCCTCGGTTCCGTGCGGGTGTTGTCGGTTGCCGTATTCGTCCTGTTGCTGGCCACCGGATTCTTCGGAATCCCGGACCCGTTCAAGAACCTGTCGCCCATCTTCGTCTGGGTGATCTGGTGGGTCGGCATGGCCTTCGTCTCGGCCGTCGGCGGAAACCTGTGGGCGCTGATCAGTCCGTGGACCATCGTCGCGCGCTGGGCCGGGGCCCTGGCCGGTGGCAACCGCAACCCGCGGCCCTATCCGTCGTGTCTGGGAAAATGGCCGGCGCTGATCCTGTTCTTCGTCTTCGCGTGGATGGAGCTGATATCCGATTTCGGCGAGCATCCCTTCACCCTGGCCAGCCTCATCGTCGTCTACTCGCTGATCACCTGGACCGGGATGGCCGTCTACGGTCGGAAACCGTGGGAGGAGAATGGAGAAACCTTCGCCATCATCTTCAGCATCCTTTCCCGGTTCGCGCCGACCCACGGCGTCGACGGGCGGTGGAACCTGCGCCTCCCGGCGGTCGGCCTGCTTGATACCAGGGCGGTGGGGCCGTCGATGGTTTGTTTCGTGCTCCTGCTGCTGACGACGGTGACCTTCGACGGCATCCTGGAGACGCCGCTCTGGGTCGATTTTCTCGACTGGATCGCCGAGAACCAGACCCTTCGCGATCCCCTGATCGCCCTTCAGGACGCGGGCTACGACCTGGTCAAGCTGATCAAGACCGTGGTGCTGGCGGCGCTGCCGCTGTTCTTCCTCACCGTATTTCTGGTGGTCAGCCGCCTGATCACGGCGTTCGGCGGTGGTGGGGTTACCCTTGGCGATGCCGCCGGCTACTTCGTCCTGTCCCTGGTCCCCATCGCCATCGCCTATCACCTGTCACACTACCTGACCTACCTGCTGATCGCCGGGCAGAACATCATCCCCCTGGCGTCGGACCCCTTCGGCTTCGGCTGGGACCTGTTCGGGTCCGTCAACTACCGGATCGACCTCGGTATCATCGACGCCAAGGCAACCTGGTACGTGGCGGTCACCTCGATCATCACCGCCCATGTCCTCGCCGTCTATATCGCCCATGTCATGGCGCTTCGCGTCTTCGCCAGCCGCCGCGCCGCCCTGATGAGCCAGGCGCCGATGCTGGTGCTGATGGTCGCCTATACGATGGTCGGCCTGTGGATCCTGTCGCAGCCGATCGTCGCCTGAGGATTTCAGGAGGCGGGGAGAACGCCCTTGCTTTGGAGGTAGGGCCTGGGGTCGACCAGGTTGTTGCCGAGGGCGGCCTTCTTCTCACCGAGGCCGAAGGCCAGGGCCATGAGCTGGGTCGCCTGGAAGATCGGCATCTCGTCCTCGAAGCCCATTTCGGCCTGGCGCGAGTCCAGGTTGAGGTGGCAGATGGGGCACATGGTGACCATGGCCTCGGCACCGCACTCGCGGGCGTTGCCCATGACCCGGCGCATGAGCTTGGCCGCTGCCTCGGGCTTGGCGACCCCGAGGGCGGCGCCGCAGCAGTCGGTCTTGTGGGACCAGTCGACGGTCTCGGCGCCGAGGGCCTCCACCAGCCGGTCCATCTTGAGCGGGTATTCCGGGTTGTCGGCGCCGGTGACCCCCGGCGGCCGGGTGATGAGGCAGCCGTAGTAACAGGCGACCTTGAGGCCGGCGAGGGGCTTGGTAACCCGCCCAGCGACGTCGCCGAGGCCCGCCCGGTCGACGATGACCTCGACCAGGTGGCGGACCTCCACCGTGCCCTTGTAGTCGTAGCCGATCTCGGAGCGGACCTGCTCCTCCACCTTGGTGTTCTGGCGCACCGCCTGCTCGGCGGTCTTGAGGCGCGAGAAACAGGCGCTGCAGGGTGACGTCACCGTATCGAGTCCCATCTTCTCGACCGCGGCGACGGTGCGCATGGGCAGCACGTTGGCCAGCACCGGATCGGTGGCATGGGCGGGACTGGAGCCGCAGCAGACCCAGCCCTTGGGGATCACCAGTTCGAGATCGAGAGCCTCGGCGATACTCTTGACCGAGCGCCCGTACTCGATGGCCGACGAACTGAGCGAGCACCCGGGGTAGTAGCCGATGGCCCGGGGGTTGGGCTTGACCGGGGCGTCGTTGCCCCGGCCGCGGCCGAAATGGGGCAACAGGGAGAGCTTGCCGCGCCGAAACATGCGCAGGCCCAGCTTCATATCCCGGAACGGCTGGCGCAACACGGCGTTGAAGGCGGCCATGAGGCCGGCCTCGTAGGCGCGGCCAAAAATCTTGATGCTGAGCATGAAGAGGTCGTTGAACTTGGCGATTTCCGGGATTCCCGGGGGCACGCCGCGGCGCCGGGACTCGATCCGCAAGGCGTCCATGACCCCGGTGACGTTGATCTCCTGGGGGCAGCGGGTGGCGCAGGTATGACACGAGGCGCAGAGCCAGATCGCCTTGCTTTCCAGGACCCGGGTGTTTTCGAACTGGACGCCGCGCATGACCTGGTTGGGGGTGAGGTCGAACTGATCGGCGAGGGGGCAGCCGCTGGTGCATTTGACGCACTGGTAACAGCGATAGACGTTGGACCCGACCTCGTCGCGGACGAGATCGATCAGGGACCGGGTGGCGGCATCGGTGGCCGGCGTGCCGGCGTGTTCCGTGGTAACCGTATCCATGGCTGTAGCGGCTCCCCTATCCGACCTCGGGACGCGGCAACAGGCCCGCCGCCTCGGCAATGGGGCGGACGGCCTCCTCCCATTCGATGCCCATGATGTGGACGCCGGCGACGCCCTCGATGTCACGGATCTCCTGGATCTGCTCGACGCAGAGCTTCATCCCTTCCGCCCGCCAGGCATCGCGGCGGGCCTCCTTTTTTTCCTTGTCGATACCGGCGACAGCACCTTCCATGCGGGTCACCACCTCGTCGGGGATCGACATTCCGGGAACGTGTTGGCGCATGAAGCGGGCCATGCCGGTACTCTTGAGGGGACCAACCCCGGCGATGAACGACAGGCGCTCGGCGACGCCGAGATCGACGACGCGCTTCATGTATTCGCGAAACACCGGCATATCGAAAATCAACTGGGTCTGGATGAAATCGGCCCCGGCGATCGCCTTCTTGGCCAGGCGGTAGGGCCGCCACTCGACGGGATCGGCGAAGGGGTTGGCGGCGCCGCCGACGAACAGGCGCGGGCCGCCGCCCTTGATCTCCTCGCCGCACTGGAAGGCGTTGCTGTCGCGCATGTCCTTGAGCATGTGGATGAGCTGCATGGAATCGATGTCGTGGACGTTCTTGGCGCCCGGGTGATTGCCCATGGACTGGTGGTCGCCGGACAGGCACAGGACATTGCGGATGCCGAGGGCGTAGGCGCCGAGAAGGTCGGCCTGGATGGCAAGCCGGTTGCGGTCGCGGCAGGTCATCTGGATGATCGGCTCGACCCCTTCCTGGAGCAGGATGGCGCCGGCGGCGATGCTGCTCATGCGCACCACGGCGGTCTGGTTGTCGGTGATGTTGGCGGCGTCGACGCAGCCTTCCATGAGGCGGGCCTTGCGGCGGATGACCTCGGCGTCATGGCCCTTGGGCGGGCCGACCTCGCCGGTGACGGCGAAGTGCCCGGCGGCAAGGACGCGCTCGAGCCGGCTGCCCGAGCGCTCGCCAAGGGGCGGCACGTCGGTTGCCGGGGGCAGGTCGACTTTGGGGTAATGGACGGTCACGGCACTATCCTCACGTCTCCTCGTCATCGGGCAGGCGCAAATCGTCGCGGACGATGCGCCGGTGGCCGCCGTCGCGGCTGGTCGACCAGTCCTTGGGCGGCTCCACGGTCATCATCTGGTCGACGAGGCCCTGTTCGCCAAGGCGCTCCCAAACCAATTGCCAGGCACAGGACGTCCCCGGATCGACCTCACATTCGCCGGCCTGGGAACCGCCGCAGGGACCGTTGAACAACTGCTTCGCGCAGCGGCTTACCGGGCAGATGCCGCCGGTGACGCCGAGGACGCAGTTGCCGCAGCCCTGACAGCGCTCCTCCCAAACCCCGTGCTCCGAGGGATAGCCCATGAACAAGGTGTTGAGGGCCGGGAAAATGCGCTTGGTGGGGAAGCGTTCGGCGAGGCTCTGGACGCCGACGCCGCAGCCCAGGGAAACGACGGCATCGTAGGACTCGAGGTCGTCGG
>JAJFIG010000190.1 GCA_021775195.1 Rhodospirillales bacterium
GCCGGAGGCCGCGGGTTCGAGTCCCGTCACTCCCGCCATCGGTCCTTGCGCACTTTTCGGCGGATGGCTCGGTCCCGCGACGATTGCCAATGTGGCTCCCCCGGGGAGGAATGCGAACATGGATGCGTTGTTGCTTGGGTACCTGCCGATTCTTATTTTTCTGGGGATTGCGATCATCGTCGCGGCAGCTGCGGTCGCGGCGTCTTATATCATCGTTCGCCAGCATCCGGACTCGGCCAAGAACTCTGCCTACGAATGCGGGTTCGAGGCTTTCGGCGATGCTCGCCATAAATTCGACGTCCGCTTTTACCTCGTCGCCATACTGTTCATCATTTTCGATCTGGAAGTGGCTTTTCTTTTTCCCTGGGCCATCTCCCTTGGAAAAATAGGCGTTTTTGGCTTTTGGTCGATGATGGTGTTTTTAACGATCCTCACCATCGGCTTCATCTATGAATGGAGAAAAGGAGCGTTGGAATGGGAGTAGACCCCACCACCGCCGCCGATGGTCAGGTGCCCTTGCCGCCGGGTCCGGAGCAGGACGCCGTCCTCCAAAGAGCCACCGCGCAACTGACCAATAGCGGCTTCCTTTTGTCCAGCGTCGACAAGCTGGTGAATTGGGCCCGCACTGGTTCGCTCTGGCCGATGACCTTTGGTCTCGCCTGTTGCGCCGTGGAGATGATGCATTCGGCGGTCAGCCGATACGACCTCGACAGATTCGGAGTCGTGTTTCGTCCCAGCCCGCGGCAGTCCGATGTCATCCTCGTTGCCGGAACATTGACCAACAAGATGGCCCCAGCGTTCCGCAAGGTCTACGATCAGATGGCCGAACCACGCTACGTGATTTCCATGGGCTCATGTGCCAACGGTGGCGGCTACTATCATTATTCCTATTCAGTGGTGCGCGGTTGCGACCGTGTAGTCCCCGTCGATATCTACGTCCCCGGATGCCCACCAACGGCCGAGGCGCTGTTGTATGGCATTCTCCAGTTGCAGAAAAAGATCAAGCGAACCGGAACCCTGTGGCGCTAAGCCACGCGTCCGGGTCAATAACAACGGCGAACGACGCGAAATGGACCTGGCCCTTCAAGATCTTGGCGAATACATCGCCGCCGCATTGCCTCAAGAGGTGCTGGATACCAGGGTCAGCTTCGACGAGCTGATTCTCACCGCCCGCCGTGAGGCCATTATCAAAGTCCTGACATTCCTGCGCGACGACATCAATTGTCAGTTCAAGGAACTGATGGACGTCTGCGGCGTCGATTATCCCGAACGCGAAAACCGTTTCGAGGTCGTCTACAACCTTCTCAGCCTTACCCACAACAACCGCGTCCGCGTCAAGGTGAGTACGGACGCCGAGACACCCGTGTCGTCGGCGACGGCTGTGTTCAGCGCCGCCAATTGGCTGGAACGCGAAACTTGGGACATGTTCGGAATATTTTTCTCCGATCATCCCGACCTACGCCGAATCCTGACCGACTATGGGTTCGAGGGACACCCTTTGCGTAAAGACTTTCCCCTCACCGGTTACGTCGAGGTGCGTTACGACGACGAACAGAAGCGCGTTGTCTATGAGCCGGTGAAACTGACCCAAGACTACCGAACGTTTGACTTCCTAAGCCCCTGGGAAGGTATGCAGGCGCAACTGCCGGGCGACGAAAAAGCGGAAGACGGTTGATGGCCGAAAAACAAATCAAAAACTACACTTTGAATTTCGGCCCACAACATCCGTCTGCCCACGGCGTTCTCCGCATGGTGCTGGAGATGGACGGCGAGGTCATCGAACGAGCCGACCCCCATGTCGGTCAGTTGCACCGGGGTACGGAAAAATTGATCGAATACAAAAGCTATTTGCAGGCCGTGCCCTATTTCGATCGCCTGGATTACGTCTCGCCCCAAAACCAGGAGCATGCTTTTGCATTGGCGGTCGAGAAGCTCCTCGGCGTCGAGGTCCCGGAACGCGGTCAATACATCCGCGTGCTCTATGCCGAAATTGGTCGAATCCTCAACCACATCTTCACCGTCTGCGCCTTTGCCATGGATACCGGTGCGATGACCCCCATGCTTTATGGGTTCGAGGAACGGGAACTGCTGATGGGGTTCTGCGAGCGGGTATGTGGTGCCCGCATGCACATGAACTACTTTCGACCCGGTGGTGTCTCCTATGATATGCCGGCAGGACTCGCTGACGACATCCATGCCTGGTGCGAGCGCTTTCCGGACGTGCTTGATGATATCGAGACCTTGCTGACCGAGAACCGGATATTCAAGCAGCGTGCCGTCGACATTGGTGCCATCTCTGCCGAGGACGCACAAGATTGGGGATTTACTGGTCCCAACCTTCGCGCCACCGGCGTTCCGTGGGACCTCCGGAAAGCTCAGCCCTATGACGTTTACGACCGCATGGAATTTGACATCCCTGCCGGTAGCCATGGCGACTGCTACGATCGCTACCTGGTGCGCATGATCGAGATGCGTCAGAGCGTCAAAATCATGAAGCAATGCCTCGACCAGATGCCCACCGGCCCGGTCAAGACGACCGACCGCAAGGTGTCGCCGCCGCCTCGCAGCGAAATGAAAGACTCCATGGAGGCCTTGATCCACCATTTCAAACTATTCACGGAAGGCTATCGCGTACCTCCTGGCGAGACCTATACGGCGGTCGAAGCACCGAAAGGTGAATTCGCGGTTTACCTGGTTTCTGATGGCACCAACCGACCCTATCGCTGCAAGATCCGCCCCCCTGGGTTTACCCACCTGCAAACCATGGACGTACTGTGCAAGGGACATATGCTTGCAGATGCGGTCGCAAACTTGGGATCCCTCGACATTGTTTTCGGTGAGATCGACCGATGACTTCTAAGAACGATACCCTCGAACAACCTGATGCCTTTGTCTTCTCGCCCGACAACGTTGAAAAGGCAAAGGCCATCGTCGCAAAGTATCCCGAGGGGCGTCAGGCAAGTGCCGTGATGTCCCTGCTCGATCTGGCGCAACGTCAGAACGATGGATGGCTTCCGAGAGCAGCTCTTGATCATGTTGCTGATTTTCTCGAAATGCCGGCTATCCGTGTTTATGAGGTCGCCACCTTCTATACCATGTACAACCTAAAACCGATTGGCCGACATCATGTCCAGGTCTGTACAAATCTGGCCTGCTGGCTGCGTGGATCCGACGACGTCATCGCCGCTTGTCGCCGTATCCTCGGCATCGATCCCGGCGAGACCACCGAAGATGGCATGTTTACGGTTTCCGAAGTCGAGTGTTTAGGCGCTTGTGTCAATGCGCCGATGATGCAGATCGGTGATGACTATTTTGAGGATCTGGCCGACGGAGCCGCGGAATCAATTCTCTCCCTACTCAAGAACGGTGATACGCCGAATCCCGGACCGCAGAACGGGCGTAAGGGATGCGAGCCGGTTGGCGGACTCACTACCTTGACCGATGAACCGGCCACCCACCCCCCCCACGCGGGAGATGCCTGATGCTTCACGACCGCGATCGCATCTTCACGAACTTATATGGCTTCCATGACGTGGGGCTTACGGGTGCCCGCTCCCGGGGCGATTGGGACGGAACCAAGGACCTGATTGCCAAGGGCCGCGACTGGATAATCGATGAGGTAAAGGCATCTGGCCTTCGTGGCCGTGGCGGTGCCGGATTCGGCACCGGCATGAAGTGGTCCTTTATGCCCAAAGATTCCGATCGGCCCCAGTATTTGGTGGTCAACGCCGACGAAGGCGAGCCCGGCACCTGCAAGGACCGGGAGATCATGCGTCACGACCCCCACAAGTTGATCGAGGGTTCGCTCTTGGCTGCGGTCGGCATGGGTGCCAACACAGCTTACGTCTATATACGTGGCGAGTTCTATCGCGAAGCCGAGGTCTTGCAGCGGGCCATCGACGAAGCCTACGACGCTGGTCTCATCGGTCGTGACGCGTGCGGTTCCGGATGGGATTTCGATATGTACATCCATCGCGGCGCCGGCGCTTACGTATGTGGCGAGGAGACTGCCCTCATCGAAAGCCTGGAAGGTAAGAAAGGGCAGCCGCGCTTGAAACCACCGTTCCCGGCAAACGTCGGCCTCTACGGATGTCCGACAACGGTCAATAACGTTGAGTCTATCGCAGTCGTTTCGGCAATCCTGCGCCGCGGCGGCTCCTGGTTCGCCGGCCTCGGCCGCCCGAACAATACCGGCACCAAGCTGTTCAACATCTCCGGACACGTCAACGATCCGTGCACCGTCGAAGAGGAAATGGGGGTGCCGCTGCGCGAACTGATCGAACGCCATGCAGGCGGCGTGCGCGGTGGCTGGGACAACCTGCTGGCCATAATTCCCGGGGGGTCAAGTGTACCACTTGTCCCCAAGTCGGTTTGCGAAACCCTGCGTATGGATTTCGATTCTTGTCAGGAATGCCAGACAGGTCTTGGAACTGCCGCCATCATGGTTATGGACAGGTCGACGGACATCGTGCGTGCGATCACGCGATTGTCACGGTTCTACAAACACGAAAGTTGTGGCCAATGTACGCCTTGCCGGGAAGGTACGGGATGGATGTGGCGAATGATGGAGCGCCTGTGCCGTGGTGACGCGAGCGTCGAGGAAATCGATCTCCTGGACGAAGTAACCCGGCAAGTCGAAGGCCACACCATTTGCGCCCTGGGCGATGCGGCCGCGTGGCCGATCCAAGGCCTGATCCGACATTTTCGCCCGGAACTCGAGCGACGGATCACCGCCTATCAGGCGTCGCAGGCAAATCAGGCGGCATGAGGAAGAATCGATGCCAAAGTTGACGATCGACGGCCAGGAAATCGAGGTGCAGGCGGGGCTGACCGTGCTCCAGGCCTGCGGACTGGCTGGCATCGAGATTCCGAGGTTTTGTTACCACGAACGTTTATCCATCGCCGGCAATTGCCGCATGTGTCTGGTCGAGATGGAGCGCGCGCCCAAACCCGTAGCCTCCTGCGCCATGCCCGTCGCCGACGGAATGGTGATCCACACCAACACCCCGGAAGTACAGAAGATACGAAAAGGGGTGATGGAGTTCCTGCTCATCAATCACCCTCTCGATTGCCCCATCTGCGATCAGGGTGGCGAATGCGACCTTCAGGACCAGGCCATGGGCTATGGCTTCGACCACAGTCGCTTCAGCGAGAACAAGCGCGCGGTCAAGGACAAGAATTTTGGTCCGTTGATCAAGACCATCATGACTCGATGCATTCACTGCACCCGGTGCATTCGGTTTGCCACGGAAATTGCCGGCGTCCCCGAACTTGGTGCGACAGGCCGCGGCGAGAACATGGAGGTCGGAACTTACGTTGAGAAGGCTCTGAACTCGGAAATGTCCGGCAACATGATCGATCTGTGCCCCGTCGGCGCGCTGACGTCGAGCCCCTATGCCTTTACCGCCCGATCCTGGGAACTGCGAAAGGTGGAATCGGTGGACGTGCTCGACGCAGTTGGCAGCAACATCCGCGTCGACAGCCGCGGGCCCGAGGTCATGCGCATCCTTCCCTGTCTCAACGAAGACGTGAACGAGGAATGGATTTCGGATAAGACCCGGTTCGCATACGACGGCCTGAAACGCCAGCGTCTTGACCAGCCTTATGTGCGCCGGGACGGCAAACTCCGCCCCGCCACCTGGGACGAAGCGTTCACGGCAATCGCCGAACGCCTCAAGGGCACGGACGGAAAGCGTGTCGCCGCCATCGCCGGCGATCTCGCGGATTGCGAATCCATGACGGCGCTGAAGGACCTGATGGGCTCCTTGAATTCACCCCATATGGATTGCCGCCAGGACGGCGCCCATTTGGACCCATCCCGGCGCGCCGCATATGTATTCAATACGACGATCGCGGGGATCGACCGGGCCGGGGCGTGTCTGTTGATCGGAACCAACCCAAGGCATGAAGCGCCGATTATCAATACGCGCCTTCGAAAACGCGGGACCATGGGTGATTTTCCCGTCGCCGTCGTCGGACCTCTAGTCGATCTGACCTACGACCATGAATTCTTCGGTAACGATCCCAGAGTTCTTGAGGAGATTGCTGCCGGCAACCATCCTTTTGCAAAATCCCTTAAAGACGCGGAACGCCCCATGCTGGTGCTGGGGCAGGGGGCTCTCCGCCGCTCCGACGGTGCCCAAATCCTCGGGCTTGCCCGCAAAATCGCCGAGACATGTGGCCTGTTGAGGGAAGAGGAGGCCTGGAACGGATTCAATATCCTGCACACTGCGGCTGCCCGCGTCGGCGGCCTTGACCTCGGTTTCC
>JAJFIG010000020.1 GCA_021775195.1 Rhodospirillales bacterium
CCCGGATTGACGCCCCTAAAACTGCACGAACTCCTCAATGAGGACCAGTACCAGCACGCCATCGACGAATTCGGCGAGGATGCCTTCACCGTCGGCATTGGCGCCGAAGCTATTCGCGAAATGCTGACCGCCATCGACCTGCAGGAGGAGCGCGACACGCTGCGCATAGAGCTCAAGGAGACCAACTCCGAGGCCAAGCGCAAGAAGCTGGTGACGCGCCTCAAGCTGGTCGAGTCCTTCGTCGACTCCGGGGCTCGGCCCGAATGGATGATTCTCGAAGTGGTTCCGGTTATTCCGCCCGAGTTGCGCCCCTTGGTACCCCTCGACGGCGGCCGTTTCGCCACTTCGGACCTCAACGACCTCTACCGGCGTGTCATCAACCGCAATAACCGCCTCAAGCGCCTCATCGAACTGCATGCACCTGAGATCATCGTCCGCAACGAGAAACGCATGCTTCAGGAGTCAGTGGACGCGCTGTTTGACAATGGCCGCCGCGGACGCGCCATTACCGGCGCCAACAAGCGTCCGCTCAAGTCCATGTCGGATATGCTCAAGGGCAAGCAGGGCCGGTTCCGCCAGAACCTTCTCGGCAAGCGCGTCGACTACTCGGGGCGCTCGGTAATCGTCGTTGGCCCCGAGCTCAAGCTCCATCAATGCGGTCTGCCCAAGAAGATGGCCCTGGAGCTGTTCAAGCCCTTCATTTACTCCAAACTCGAGCTTTACGGTATGGCCACCACAATCAAGGCGGCCAAACGCATGCTGGAGAAGGAACGTCCAGAGGTCTGGGACATTCTCGAGGAGGTCATCCGCGAGCATCCGGTGATGCTCAACCGGGCGCCAACGCTCCACCGCCTCGGCATTCAGGCCTTTGAACCGGTCCTCATCGAAGGTAAGGCGATTCAACTCCATCCCCTGGTGTGCGCCGCATTCAATGCGGACTTTGACGGTGACCAGATGGCTGTGCACGTGCCGCTGGCACTGGAGGCCCAGCTCGAGACCCGGGTCCTGATGATGTCCACAAACAACATCCTCAGCCCGGCCAGCGGCAAACCGATCATCGTTCCGTCACAAGATATCGTCCTCGGCCTCTATTACATGACCATCGACCAGGAGGGGGCCCCGGGCGAAGGCATGGCCTTCGCCGATGTAGGCGAAATTCAACAGGCTCTTGATGCCGGCGTCGTCACCCTGCACAGCCGGGTCAAGGCCCGCTACCACACCGTCGATGAAAACAACCAGCCGATAACGGTCCGCCTGAACACGACGCCCGGACGCATGCTGCTTTCCGAATACTTGCCGCGCAATCCCAACGTGCCTTACGACCTGATCAACCGGCTGCTCACCAAGAAGGACATCTCCAACGTCATCGACGTGGTCTACCGCCACTGCGGCCAGAAGGAGACAGTGATATTTGCCGACCGCATCATGGGCATGGGCTTCGGTTACGCCTGCAAGGCCGGGATTTCCTTCGGTAAGGACGACCTGGTCGTGCCCGAGGCCAAGGAACAGCTGGTCGGGGCGGCCGAGGACAAGGTCAAGGAGTACGAACAACAGTACCTGGACGGCCTGATCACCCAGGGCGAGAAGTACAACAAGGTTGTTGACGCCTGGTCCCATTGCACCGACCAAGTTGCCGACCAGATGATGAAAGGCATTTCCTCCAACGTTCCCGGACGGCCAGTGAATTCGGTTTACATGATGGCCCACTCCGGCGCCCGCGGTTCGGTGGCACAGATGAAGCAACTTGCCGGCATGCGCGGCCTAATGGCCAAGCCCTCGGGCGAGATCATCGAGACCCCCATCATCTCCAACTTCAAGGAAGGCCTCAGCGTCCTCGAGTACTTCAACTCCACCCACGGTGCCCGCAAGGGCCTGGCGGACACGGCGTTGAAGACCGCGAACTCGGGCTATCTCACCCGCCGCCTCGTCGATGTCGCCCAGGACTGCATCATTATCGAGGAGGACTGCGAGACCACGGCCGGCATCACCGTGCGCGCCGTGGTCGAGGGCGGCGACGAGATCGCGCCCCTATCCGAACAGATCCTCGGACGCAGCCCCACCGACGACCTGCTCCATCCTGTCAGCGGCGAAGTCATCGCCAAGGCCGGCAAGATAATGGAAGAGGACGTGATTGCGGCCGTCGAGGAAGCCGACATGGAATCGGTGAAGATACGCTCGGTGCTCACCTGCGAGACCCGTGGCGGCGCCTGCGCCACCTGCTACGGCCGTGATCTGGCGCGCGGAACCCGGGTCAACGTCGGCGAGGCCGTCGGCGTCATCGCCGCCCAGTCCATTGGTGAACCGGGCACCCAACTGACCATGCGCACCTTCCACATCGGCGGTGCCGTGCAGCGGGGGACCGAGCAGTCGAAGATCGAGGCCACCACCAAGGCGACCGTCAATCTCAGGAACTGCAACACCGTCACCGACAGCGGCGGCGTTCAGGTGATCATGAGCCGCAACGCCGAGGTCGTTTTGGTCGACTCCCACGGCCGCGAGCGGGCTCACCACCGAATTCCATACGGTGCGCGGCTGCTGGTCAAGGACAAGATCAAGGTGGACCGCGGCGACAAGCTCGCCGAGTGGGATCCCTATACCCTTCCCATCATCACGGAAAACGAAGGCAGCGCCACCTATATGGATCTGGTGGAAGGCGTTTCCGTGGTCGAGCGCATGGACGAGGCCACGGGGATCGCCAGCAAGGTCGTCATCGACTGGAAGCAGCAGCCCAAGGGCGCCGACCTCAAGCCCCGGATCACGCTCCGCGACAAGACGGGCGAGGTCGTCATTTTGCCCAACGGACTCGAAGCCCGGTACTTCCTGTCGGTGGACGCAATTCTATCGGTGGAGCCCGACCAGGAAGTCCACGCCGGCGACGTTCTTGCCCGCATACCCCGGGAATCGGCCAAGACCCGCGACATCACCGGCGGTCTGCCCCGGGTGGCGGAACTGTTCGAGGCCCGCAAGCCCAAGGACCACGCCATTATTGCCGAGATCGACGGCCGCGTCGAATTCGGCAAGGACTATAAGTCCAAGCGGCGTATCGTCGTCGTGCCTGAGGATGAAAGCTTGGAGCCCCAGGAATACCTGGTTCCCAAGGGCAAGCACATCAGCGTCCAGGAACGTGACTACGTTCAAGTCGGTGATGCTCTGATGGATGGCAACCCGGTTCCCCATGATATCCTGCGAGTTCTCGGTGTCGAAGCTTTGGCCACCTACATCATCAAGGAAATCCAGGACGTCTACCGTCTTCAGGGCGTCAAGATCAACGACAAGCACATCGAGGTTATCGTCCGCCAGATGCTGCAGAAAGTGGAAATCACCGACCCTGGTGACACCACATTCCTTGTCGGCGAGCTCTCGGATCGCATCGAGTTCGACGAGATCAATGCCCGGGCCGAGGCCGAGGGTGGAAAACCTGCTACCGGCGATCCAGTTCTCCAAGGCATAACCAAGGCCAGCCTTCAGACTCAATCGTTCATCTCCGCCGCATCCTTCCAGGAAACAACACGCGTGTTGACCGAGGCGGCGGTGTCCGGAAAGTTGGATAGGCTTATTGGCCTCAAGGAGAACGTCATTGTCGGGCGCCTTATACCCGCTGGTACGGGAAGCGTCATGAACCGTTTGCGCCAGGTTGCCGCCGACCGCGACCGTGAGATGGCGGAAATTGCCGCCAAGAAGCAGGAAAAACTGGCGGCCCAGCGGGAACAACAGGAAGCCATCGCCGAATTACCGCCGGGGGTGGCGGACGGCGCGGCTACCGAGGAGATCATTGCAAGCGACGCCGAATGAGGGTGGGGATAAAAAGGGCGGCTTTCAGGCCGCCTCCATATCGCCGTAACGGCTTCCGTTCCATCCTCCCGCCGGCACCGCACTAACATGGCTGAAAACCGCAAGAAACCACGATTGTTTTGCTTGACGGGGTAGGGGTGCCTTACTAGTATGCGCCCCTCTCCGCAAGGGGGCTGGTGGTGGGCCGTCCGGTCCAGACGCAGTCCCCGTTGAGATTATAAAAACTCGGCTGGCGCCAAATGTGGCGTCGAAAATGAACCCAAAGGAGCAGCTTTTTTTGACTCCTGAGGGTTTTTGCACCATGCCGCAAGTGAGTCGGTGACGTTGCGCATGGGGATGGAAACGAGCGTATGCCAACGATTAACCAATTGATTCGCAAGCCGCGCAAGAAGC
>JAJFIG010000191.1 GCA_021775195.1 Rhodospirillales bacterium
TGGTTAGGCGCGTTTCGCATGCCGATGCAGGGCATCGGCAAAGATACGCAACGACGCCACGGCGCAAAAGCACCCGGCCTTCGGTGGGGCAAATCGGTTCCCCGGGTGCGTTGCGGCCCTCGCCCGATGCGCTGCATCGCGCTTCCTGCCGCGCCTGCCCGGAAAATCGATTTGCCTCCATCAAATTGATCCCATTTGGTCGGGAAGCGCTCTAGTCTTCCGGGAGGTCGGCGTCCGCCTCCTCGGCATCTTCATAAAGCGGCTTTACGGGCTCTTCCGCGCTTTCGGCGACCGCGACCTCGGCGTTAGCAGCGGCCGCGGGTCCCTCCTCGGTCGCGCCCGTTTCCTTGCCGGCATCGGGCTGAGCCTCGGCGTTGCCGTCGATTTCCTGCTGGATGGCGAGGAAATCCATCTCGTCCTCTTCCGGCTCGTCCATCTCGACGTGCTTCTGGAGGCCCTTGACAAGTGCGTTCTCAAGATCCCCTAGGTCGACCGTCTCGTCGGCGATTTCACGCAGGGCGATAACCGGGTTCTTGTCGTTGTCCCGTTCGACGGTAAGCTGCGCGCCGGCGGACACGGCCCGGGCCCGCTGTGCGGCCAACATGACCAACTGGAAGCGGTTGGGAATCTTCAGTACGCAGTCTTCAACGGTAACGCGAGCCATATAAACCTCTCCACAGGGAACAAATCGGAGCCAAAACGGCGCTGTTTATATATTGTGCACGGCAATATAAGGCAAGGCAAATACAGGAATAATTAGGCCTGTCGGGGCGTTGCCGGCGATTTTCACTGGCGACGTGATCTAATCCGTTGGCCGCCATTCGGTTCCGAATACTCCTTCCCCATCGGCCATGGGTTCGGCGGCCTGGTCCGGTGGCAGGGCGGCAATCAATTCGGCGATGGCGTGGCCCGAATCGGGATGGCGCCATTCCGGGCACAGGTCGCGAAGGGGAAACAGAACGAAAGCCCGTTGATGCATGCGCGGATGGGGAACCGATATCGTGTCGTCTGATCGGATGGTGAGGTCGTCGAAAGCGAGAATATCCATGTCGAGGACACGCGGCGCATTCGGGGCGCCACGCCGGCGCCCGAACCGAACTTCGATCTCAAGCAAAATATTCAATAATTCTAAAGGATTGATATCGGTTTCGACGTGCACGACCCCGTTCACGAACCAGGGCTGCGCTGACGGCGGTACCGGGGCGGTGCGATACCAGGGCGACCGCCGCGCGACGGCAACGCCGGTCTCGGCAAGGGCGACAAGGGCGGCGCCACAGGTGGCCCGCGGGGAGCCGTATGGCGGATTGGCAAGGTTGGCGCCGATACCGATGAGAATCAAAGCCCAGTGTCCCGTATTTCACTTGCACCACCAAGGTGGTGCTCCTACCTAATAGATATCAACCATCGGCTATAGACGCCCGTGCCGCCCCCTTCGTGAGGACCGGTAATTTGCGGGCAACGAATTTCTTGCACATAAGCATATGAAACAAAAGGACTTTAATCATGAATTTTTATCCCGAGGAGCGCCTCGGCCTGTTCATTGACGGCTCCAATCTGTACGCCGCGGCGCGGGCTCTCTCCTTCGACATCGATTACAAGCGACTCCTCAATCTGTTCGCCTCGCAGGGAGTACTGATCCGGGCCTTTTACTACACGGCCTTGATGGAGGAGCAGGAATATTCCCCAATCCGCCCGCTGGTCGATTGGTTGGACTACAACGGATATACCATGGTGACCAAGCCGACCAAGGAATTCACGGATTCGGCGGGGCGGCGCAAGATCAAGGGAAACATGGATATTGAGTTGGCCATCGACGTCTTGGAGATGGCCGAGCATCTGGATCATGTGGTTGTGTTTTCCGGTGACGGCGATTTCCGCCGGTTGGTGGACGCCGTCCAACGCCGGGGCGTGCGGGTGACCGTGGTCAGCACGGTACGCTCGCAACCCCCCATGGTCGCCGACGAATTGCGCCGCCAGGCGGATTGCTTCATCGAACTGCAGGATATTCAGGACGATATTGCCCGCCTTTCGTCTGGTCCGGCGCATCACCCGGAGGACGAGAACGGGTTGCCCCAGGGGCACGACGCCCATTTCGAGACCGCCTGAGCCGGGCACTTGTCCGCCGAACCCCGAATGCCCGGGCGTGATTGCGCGCGGTGCCCGCGCCTCGTCGCGTTCCGCCAAGCCAACCGGGTTGCCCATGCCGATTGGCACAACGCGCCGGTGCCCTCGTTCGAGGCTAGCCGCAGCGATGCCCGCCTGCTGATCGTCGGCCTGGCTCCCGGACTTCGCGGGGCCAACCGGACAGGGCGCCCGTTCACCGGCGATTTCGCCGGTGACCTGCTGTACGAAACCCTACTCAAATTTGGCCTGGCCGAAGGGACCTACGGTGCCCGGGCCGGCGATGGCCTGTCCCTGAACGGTTGCCGGATCACCAATGCGGTGCGCTGCGTGCCGCCGGAAAACAAGCCGATCGGGAGTGAAGTGAAGGCCTGCCGACCCTTTCTTGGCGACGAAATCGCGGCGCTCGGGCACCTCAGGGTGATTTTGGCCCTCGGGGTCGTCGCCCATAATGCGGTCGTCGCCACGCTGGGCGCCAGGATGAGCCATTGGCCCTTTCGCCACGGTGCTTTGCACCGTTTCGACGGCCCGGGTCCGGTGCTTGCCGACAGCTACCATTGCTCGCGGTACAACACCAATACGGGGCGCCTGACCGAGGCCATGTTTCATGGCGTATTCGCCGGCATCATGAAAGAACTCGGCGACTAGACAGCGGCGGCTCTCAACGCGACCCGCGGTCCCGGCGTGGATATTCCTGTTTGCCGCCGGTCGCCCGTCCTTGGTATACCCGTCCGCGGACAGGAACTTTACGGAGTGAACGGCGTGGAAATCATCTGCCTTGACCTGGAAGGCGTTCTGGTTCCGGAAATCTGGATCAACGTGGCGCAGCGTACAGGGATCGAGGCACTCAGGGCCACGACCCGGGACGTTCCCGATTACGATACGCTGATGCGCCAGCGCCTCGGGATCCTCGAGACCCATGGCCTGACCCTGGCCGATATTCAAGGAGTGAGCGAAGCCATGGGACCGCTGGATGGGGCCAGGGAATTCCTCGATGGCTTGCGGCAGCGCTACCAGGTGGTCATCCTGTCGGACACATTCTACGAATTCGCCGAACCCCTCATGCGCCGGCTCGACTGGCCGACACTGTTCTGCCATCGGCTCAAGGTCGACGGGGACAACAGGATCGTCGATTACGCCCTGCGCATGCCCGATCACAAGGCGGCCGCCGTGAGGGCCTTCAAGGGCTTGAATTTCAAGGTATTGGCCGCCGGGGACTCCTACAATGACACGGCGATGCTGACGGAAGCCGATACCGGGATCCTGTTCCAGGCGCCGGATCGGGTGATCAAGGAATTCCCCGAGTTCCCAGTGACCTGGGACTATGACGAGCTCGGGCAGCAATTCGCCCTGGCGGCACCCGCAACGGAGACCGCCATTCATGAGTCGCCACAGCCGGTTATGGGCGTTTCTTGAGGATTTGATTCATTTTCTTGCGCGGTTTCTTCCAGGCCAGAGAGGCACCGGACAAGCCGTTCATCGTTTAAATATTGTACAGTATTTAAATGCTACCGTTGCATAATAATTATATTTTTAGCAATAAAACAGGACGTTAATACTAATGATTGATCTGCACACATGGCCGACACCCAACGGATTCAAGGTTTCCATCATGCTCGAGGAAACCGCCCTCCCCTACACGGTATTTCCGGTCGACATATCCAAGGGCGACCAGTTCGCCCCGGACTTCCTGCGGATCAGCCCGAACAACAAGATGCCGGCGATCGTCGATCGCGACGGGCCGGGTGGCGAGCCCTATTCGGTTTTCGAATCCGGCGCGATCCTCATGTACCTGGCGGAAAAGACGGGCCAATTCATGCCGGAGGAGGTGCGGGACCGGTATCGCGTCATCCAATGGCTCATGTTCCAGATGGGGGGTATCGGTCCCCTGCTCGGGCAGGCGCATCATTTCCGCCAATACGCGCCGGACCCCATTCCTTACGCCATCGAGCGCTATACCAATGAAGCAAAACGACTTTACGGCGTCTTGAACAAGCGCCTCGAGGAGGAGCCGTATCTCGCCGGCGACTATTCGATCGCCGACATGGCGTGTTTTCCGTGGATACGCTCCCACGAGCGCCAAGGCCTGGACCTCGCGGACTATCCCGGCGTCAAGCGATGGTTCGCGGCCGTCGGCGAGCGCCCGGCCGTAGAGCGGGGACTGCAGGTTCTCGCCGACCGCCGGCGCCAGCCCGGCAAAATGAACGCGGAGGAACGCTCCGTCCTGTTCGGCGACCAGCAATACGCCCGGCACTGATATTTTTCTCTGCCTACTTGGCCTGCTCCCTCCCTGATTGGATGACCGGGTTTGCCACCGGTCTGACGCCGGCCTTCCGCATCCTTGGTTAATATTCCTGTTCATCGTACGAAAGACGAAAAACCGTGGAAAGCAAGGCGGTTCGGCGTGTTCGAGTGCTCGGAAAAATATGGATAAATCGGGTTTCAGGTATTTTGTTAACCATAATTACCGTTTTGGACTGGATGTATCGAAGACTCCAATTGATATCTATTGGATCAATGGTGGCATTTTATTTAAATTTTGCTTTTTTAGACCTCTTGACACTACATGACCAGTTGATGATATATTGATTCTTCGAATGGGAAAAAATGACCTCAGCCCTGGAACCCGCAGCGTCTCAAGGGGGGACAAGCGGGTCGACCTGGAACGCCCATGACCTTCAAGCTTGACGCCAGTGACGTGGAGTTCGTCCATCCGCAGCGACAGCAGGCGGCGGAACAGACCGGCGACGGGCTGCGGCTGACGCTCGATCAGATCGAGTATCCGTCGTATCTGGTCAACAGCAATTTTGAATTGGAGTGGGCGAACAAGAAGGCGCTGACGGAACTTTTCGGGCTGACCGGCGATCTTTCCAGCAACATTCATGAGCGCAACCTTTTCGGCATGCTGCTGAACGGTGGATTGATCGGCCGGGCCGACGGCCACGAAGACATCCTCCGTTTCCATCTGGCGATCGCCAAGAACCGTATCCCAAGAAACAGCCTGACGGCGCTCGACCCGGCCGGAGAAAGGTCCGCCGGCGGCGAGGTCGAGGAACTGACGCGACTGTATGACGCCGTCGAGCCGGCGCGCCGGCAGCCGATCCTGCATTCCGAGGTCAATCTGGCGGAACCCGGCGAACGGGACCAGTGGTACACCCTCTACGCAAGCTTCTTCCGCGAGGGCATATTCTTTGCCTTTGCACCGGCGGGAGAAGGCAGCGAGACCCTGCTCGCCCTGCTTGCCAGGCGGGACATCGTCATCCGGGACGTGCTCAAGAAACGCCGCCCCTACCTGACCCCGCTGGCCGTGCTCGTCGCCGACATCCAGGACTCGATGAAGATCTGCGCCGAGCTGCCGCCGGACGAGTATTTCGAACTGATCAACGACATCTGGGGCACCATGGAGCCGGTGTTCCGCAAGTACCACGCCACCCACGGGAAACACGCGGGTGACGGCATGGTCTACTATTTCTTCCCGCAGCCGGACAGCAACTACGTCGTCAACGCCCTTCGCTGTGCCCAGGAAGTCAAGGAAACCATGCGCGCCATCAACCGGACCTGGCGCAAGCGCAAGAATTGGACCAACGAACTGCGCTGCAATGTCGGTCTGCACGAGGGCGAGGAGTGGTTCGGAACCTATCAGACCTCGACCCACGTCGAGTTCACGGTCCTTGGCGACACGATCAATACGGCCAGCCGCCTGAGTGACTTCGCCCGCGCCGGGGCGGTTTGGGCAACCAAGTCCATGCTCGGCAAGCTGAATTCCCAGGAACGGGAACTGGCCCATTTCGGAGTCCGCAGAATGGGCGAGTACGAGGCCGAAATCATCGTCCCGTCAACCTATTCGCGGATATCCAATCTGGTGGACCTGGAAAATCCCAAGTACGAGAAATTCCAGGATATCGCCGCCCTGCCTGTCACCGAAATCCTCGACGTCGAATTCGAAGACTAGGCCGCGCCTTCAATAGAAGGGCTGCGCCCGTGGGGATACTCTACCCCCTGTCGCGCAAAAGCCGGGCCTTGTCGCGCTTCCAATCCCGATCCTTGCTGGCGGCCCGCTTGTCGTAGGCGTGCTTGCCCCGTCCGAGGGCGAGTTCCACCTTGGCCATGCCCCTTGGATTGAAGTAGATGGAAAGCGGCACCAGGGTCATGCCCTTGCGCTGGATCGCCGCAAACAGCTTGGCGATCTCGCGCTTGTGCATGAGAAGCTTGCGCGGCCTGCGCGGTTCATGGTTGAAGCGGCTGGCGGCGTTGTACTCGGGTATATGGGCGTTGAAGAGATACAGCTCCCCCTCCATCGCCCCGGCATGGGCCTCGACGATACTGGCGCGGCCCTCGCGCAACGATTTCACCTCGGTCCCGGCCAGCACGATGCCCGCCTCGAGGGTTTCCTCGATGCTGTAATTGTGGCGTGCCCGCCGGTTCTGGGCGACGACGTTGCCTTTGACGAGACTTTTCTTGCGCGCCATTGCCGGTCAGTTGAGCAGGCCGGCTTCGGCCAGGGCGTCCTTTACCCGTTCCTTGCTGGTGGCGGATATCTCGCAAATGGGCAACCGAGTTTCGGCGGTGCACTTGCCGAGCAGGCTGGCGGCGTACTTCACCGGTCCCGGGCTGGTCTCGCAGAAAAGGGCGGCGTGCACGGGCATCAGTTTGTCCTGCAGGGCGAGGACCGTGTCGACCTCTCGCTGGCGCCAGGCCCGGTGCATGTCGGCGCACATTTTGGGCGCGATGTTGGCGGTGACCGAAATACATCCGTGTCCGCCAGCCGCCAGATAGGGCACGACGGTGCCGTCCTCTCCCGAAAGCTGGCAGAACTCGGAATCGATCGCCAGACGGGTCACGATGGGGCGCGCCAGGTCGCAGGTGGCGTCCTTGACGCCGACGATGTTGGGCAGCTTGGCGAGACGCGCCATGGTCTCCACCGACATGTCGACGACGGATCGCCCGGGAATGTTGTAGATGATGACGGGCAGGCCGGCTTCGTCGTGGATGGCCTTGTAATGCCGGTACAGACCTTCCTGGGTCGGCTTGTTGTAATAGGGCGTGACCACCAGTGCGGCGTCGGCGCCGGCGTCCTTGGCGTGACGGGTGAGATCGACCGCCTCGCTGGTCGAATTGGAACCGGTGCCGGCGATGATCGGTACGCGGCCATTGTTCACCTCGACGCACAGGTCGACGACACGCTTGTGTTCGTCGTGGTCAAGGGTCGGCGATTCGCCCGTGGTTCCACAGGGGACCAGCCCGTCCGTGCCTTCCGTGATCTGCCATTCGACGAATTGTTGAAAGGCCGCTTCGTCGACCCTGCCGTCCTTGAACGGCGTGATCAGGGCGACGAAAGATCCCTCGAACATGCCTTCCTCCCTTGGTTATCCATCGCTTCCGAGCGGCGAACATACTCCCAACGTGACGGCTGCGGCAAGCGGTGCGCGAGGCGCCGGCTTCCAGGGCGAATTCCCGGTCAACTTGTGAAGAAGGTCCTTGGCGCGTAGAATCCCAGGGGTCGACGTCGTCCGCGTCACCACCGGGCCCGCCGCCGGCGGAGGGGAGACACTATTTGCTCAGCCACCTGAAGGTTGCCGTTCTGGCGAGCCTCCTGGCTTTCATGCCGTTGCCGGCGATGGCGGGATCGGATGCGCTGAGCCCGGAAGATATGCGGGCCGCCAAAGTGGCGATGAAGGCCGTTGGGGCGGAAAAATGGCGAACCGCCCACAAGGCGGCAGGCAAAGCCAGGGACCCCCTGGTGGCCAAGATCGTCGACTGGTTCGACTTCACCCGCCCCGAGACCCGGGCGCCGTTTTCGGTAATTTCGGCGTTCGTTGCCGACAACCCGCGTTGGCCCTATCAAAGGCGTCTGCAACGGCGGGCCGAGGAGGCCATGACCGAGGCGACTCCCGCCAATGTCGTTCTGTCGTGGTTCGAAACCCGGGAGCCCGCAAGCATCGACGGACAGGTCCGTCTGGGCGCGGCTTTACTGGCGGAAGGCTACAAGAAGAGAGCCCGTGCCGTTCTGCGCCGGGCTTGGATAAAGGGTAATTTCGGCAAGCGTCAGGAGCGGACGTTCGTCAAACGCTACCGAAAGCTGCTCAGCAAGGATGATCATCTGAAGCGATTGGACCGGCTGTTATGGGACGGCCGCTATTGGGCCAGCCGCCGCATGCTGTGGCGGGTCGAGACCGGCTACCGGACCCTGGCGGAAGCCCGGATAGCGCTCAGGCATCGCCGGGGCAACGTGGACAGCGCCATCGCCCGGGTTCCCGCCGAATTGAAAAACGATCCCGGCCTGATATACGAACGCCTTCGCTGGCGGCGCCGGAAAGGCCGCGACATGTCGGCACGGGAGCTTCTCGCCGACCCGCCCGATGACCTTGGGCGCCCGGTGCTGTGGGCGAGGGAAAGGGCGATCCTGGCCCGGCGCGCCCTGCAGATCGGTCATATCTCGGAGGCGTACCGTATCGCTAAGGACCATGGGCTCGACAGTGGTCCGGCGTTTGCCGAGGCGGAATGGCTGGCCGGCTGGATTGCATTGCGTTTTCTGGGGGATTACGAGATCGCCCGGG
>JAJFIG010000192.1 GCA_021775195.1 Rhodospirillales bacterium
TGCCGCGCTCGCCAAGATCGAAGCCGGCGTCGAGGCCCAGTTCGGCAACCCCGACAATCCGCTGCTGGTCTCGGTGCGCTCGGGCGCGCCGGCGTCGATGCCCGGCATGATGGACACCGTTCTCAACCTCGGCCTCAACGACGAGACCGTCGCCGGGCTGGCCCGCATCTCGGGCGACGAGCGCTTCGCCTATGACAGCTACCGCCGGTTCATCCAGATGTACGGCGATGTCGTGTTGGGAGTCGAGCACCACCATTTCGAGGACATTCTCGAGACCCACAAGAGCCTGCGCGGCATCGGCCTCGACACCGAGCTCGACGCCGACGACTGGAAAACCATCGTCAAGGCCTATATCGACAAGGTCGAAGAGGAACTGGGCCGTCCCTTCCCCCAGGACCCCCAGGAACAGTTGTGGGGCGCCATCGGCGCCGTCTTCGAAAGCTGGACCAACCAGCGCGCGATCACCTACCGCAGGCTGCACGACATCCCCGCCGATTGGGGAACGGCGGTCAACATCCAGGCCATGGTCTTCGGCAACATGGGGGACGACTGCGCCACCGGCGTCTGCTTCACCCGCAACCCGTCCACCGGCGAAAACGCCTACTACGGCGAATACCTGATCAATGCCCAGGGCGAGGACGTGGTTGCCGGCATCCGCACGCCCCAGCCCCTCACAATCGCCGAAAAACTTTCCACGGACTCCCATCTGCCGTCCATGGAGGAGGTGATGCCGTCCCTCTACGGTGAACTGGCCGACGTGCGCACCCGCCTGGAGGCCCACTACACCGACATGCAGGACATGGAGTTCACCATCCAAAATGGCAAGCTGTGGATGCTCCAGACCCGCACCGGCAAGCGCACGGCCAAGGCGTCGCTGCGAATCGCCGTCGATATGGTCGGCGAAGGACTGATCGGCAAAGAGGAGGCCGTGCGCCGAATCGATCCGGCACAACTCGACCAGCTCCTCCATCCCACCCTCGATCCCGACGCCGAGCGCCAAATCGTCACCAAGGGGCTGCCGGCCTCGCCCGGGGCCGCCTCGGGCCGGATCGTGTTCAGCGCCGAGGACGCCGAGGCCTGGTCGGGGCGTAACGAGAAGGTAATCCTGGTGCGGGTCGAGACCAGCCCCGAGGACATCGGCGGCATGCACGTCTCGGAGGGCATCCTCACCACCCGGGGCGGCATGACCAGCCACGCCGCGGTGGTCGCCCGCGGCATGGGCATCCCCTGTGTTGCCGGCGCCGGCGAACTGCGCGTCGACTACGAGGCCCGGACCCTCCATGCCCGGGACCTCGAGGTCAAGGAAGGCGACGTCATCACCCTGGACGGCTCCACCGGCGAGGTGATGCTGGGCCGGGTGCCCACCATCCAGCCCGAGATGACCGGTGATTTCGCCAAGCTCATGGAATGGGTGGACGAAATCCGCACCCTCGGCGTCTATGCCAACGCCGAGACCCCCACCGACGCCGAGACTGCGCGCAACTTCGGCGCCGAGGGCATCGGCCTGTCCCGCACCGAGCACATGTTCTTCGATCCCGAGCGCATCATCCACATGCGCCGCATGATCCTGAGCGAGAGCCGCGAAAGCCGCAAGGCGGCGCTCGACAAGCTGCTGCCCTTCCAGCGCCAGGACTTCATCGACCTGTTCACCATCATGGCCGGACTGCCGGTGACCATCCGCCTGCTCGATCCGCCCCTGAACGAGTTCCTGCCCAACACTCCCGAGGGCATGGCCGAGGTCGCCAAGGCCACCGGCACCGACGTTGCCGCGGTCAAGACCCGGGTCGCCGAACTCGACGAGTTCAATCCCATGCTCGGGCACCGCGGTTGCCGCCTCGGCATCACCCACCCGGAGATTTACGAGATGCAGGTCCGGGCCATCTTCGAAGCCGCCGCCGAGGTGGTCAAGGCGGGCCATGACGTGCATCCCGAGGTGATGATCCCGCTGGTCATCCTCAAGGCCGAGTTCGATATGCTGAAGGACATGACCGACCGCATCGCCGCCGAGGTGAAGAAGGAGACCGGGGCCGATTTCCACTATCTCGTCGGCACCATGATCGAACTGCCGCGGGCCGCGCTCCGTGCCGGCGAGATCGCCAGGGACGCCGAGTTCTTCAGTTTCGGCACCAACGACCTGACCCAGACCGCCCTCGGCCTGTCCCGCGACGACACAGGCGACATCATCGAGAATTACCGTGCCCAGGGACTCCTGCAGGCGGACCCCTTCGTCAGCATCGACCAGGAGGGGGTCGGCGAGCTGGTCCGCATCGGCGCCGAGCGGGGACGCGCCACGCGTCCCGATCTCAAGCTCGGCATCTGCGGCGAGCACGCCGGTGACCCGGCCAGCATCCACTTCTGCCAGGACGTGGGATTGGATTACGTCTCCTGCTCGCCCTATCGCGTTCCCATCGCCCGGCTGGCGGCGGCCCAGGCGGCCCTGGGCGTCGCCGCCGAGACCAACGCCTGAGGTGACGGCATGAGCCGCGATCCCGACTGCATCTTCTGCAAGATCATCGACGGCGAGATTCCGTCGTTCAAGGTCTTCGAGGACGACCGGACCCTGGCCTTCATGGACATCAACCCGGCCAATCCCGGACACGTGCTGGTGATCC
>JAJFIG010000193.1 GCA_021775195.1 Rhodospirillales bacterium
GGTAGAAGCCGGCGTCGATGCTGTAGTTCTTCTGGCTCAGGCGGATGTAGTGGCGCACGACCTGGGGTTCGGACAGGTGCGGCAGGCCGACGGGGCCGCTGCGGGCGAGGCCGCCGAGGCGGTCGCCGCCGGCGTGGGCGGGGGCCTCGTGCAGGTCGACGCCGCCGCGTCCCGGTTCGTCCTGCTCGAAGATCAGCGGTTCCTCCAGACAGAGACCGCGGTGGCCGGTGGTGGTCTGAATGTCGGCCATCACAAAACCTCCTTCAGTCCGCCGATCAGGATGTCCATCTCGGCCTCGCTGTTGGTTTCGGTCACCGCCATCAGGAGAAGGTTCTCGAGTTCATCCCGGCCGGGATAGAGCCGGGATGCCGGGACGCCGCCGAGAATGCCCTTGCCGGCGAGGGCGTCGACGACGACGGTGGCTGGTTTCGAAAGGCGTACGGTGAACTCGTTGAAAAAGGTATCGTTCACGACCTCGGCCCCGTCGACGCCGTCGAGGCGCTCCGCGAGGGCCAGAGCGTGGGCGTGATTGAGCGCGGCGAGGCCGGTGAACCCGTCCTCGCCAAGCTGGGTCAGATGAATGGTGAAGGCGAGGCTGCAGAGGCCGGAATTGGTGCAGATGTTGCTGGTCGCCTTTTCCCGGCGGATGTGCTGCTCGCGGGTGGAGAGAGTGAGGACGTAGCCGCGGGCGCCGTCGACGTCTGTGGTCTCGCCAACCAGGCGTCCCGGCATCTGGCGGATGTATTTCTGGCGCGTTGCCAGCAGGCCGACCGTGGGGCCGCCGAAGTTGAGGGCGTTGCCCAGGGCTTGGCCCTCGGCTGCGACGATGTCGGCGCCCATCTCCCCCGGTGACCTGAGGGCCCCAAGGGAAATGATCTCGGTGACGACGACGATGAGCAGCGCCTTGGCGTCGTGGCAGGCCTCGGCCAGGGCGCTGACGTCGCGCAGGTGACCGAAGAAGCCGGGATACTGAACCACGACACAGGCCGTCTCGCCGTCGATCCGGGACGCCAAGTCCTCATCGCCCCGCCAGTCTGGGTCGGCACATTCGACCTCGGTGTTCAGGAATTGGGTCATGGTGTTGACCACGTCGCGATAATGGGGATGCAGGCCGCCGGAGAGGATCACTTTGGTCCGCCGGGTGAGGCGGGTCGCCATCATCACCGCCTCGGCGCAGCCGGTGGAGCCGTCGTACATGGAGGCGTTGGCCACCTCCATCCCGGTGATCAGTGTGACCTGGGTCTGGAACTCGAACAGGTACTGCAGCGTTCCCTGGGATACTTCCGGCTGGTAGGGCGTGTAGGCGGTGAGGAACTCGCCGCGCTGGATCAGATGGTCGACGGCCGCCGGCACGTGGTGACGGTAGACGCCGGCGCCAAGAAAACACGGCGCCTCGGCGGCACTCAGGTTGCTGGCCGCCATGGCGCCCAACTGGCGCTCCACCTCCATCTCGCCGCAATGGCGAGGCATGTCGACGGGGCCGTCGAGACGCGCCGCCTTGGGGACATCGCGGAACAGATCGTCGATGGACCCAACCCCGATGACCGCCAGCATGTCCCGGCGGTCAGCGTCGGTCAGCGGCAGGTAGCGCATCAATCGAGTCCCGCCACGTATTCGTCGTAGGCGGCCTGGTCCATGAGGTCGTCGAGGGGGCTGGCGTCGCTGACCTTGATCCTGAATATCCAGCCTTCGCCCAGGGCGTCGGCGTTGATCTTCGCCGGTTCCTCGGTCAGGTCGTCGTTGACCTCGGTGACAGAGCCGCCGGCGGGGGTGTAGATCTCGCTCGCCGCCTTGACTGATTCGACGACAGCGGCCTCGCCGCCGGGCTCGAGGTCGGCGCCGACCTCGGGCAGTTCGACGAAAACGATGTCGCCGAGCTGTTCCTGGGCGTAGGCGGTAATGCCGACGGTGCCCTGGTCGCCGTCAACGCTGATCCATTCGTGTTCCTTGGTAAACTTGATCGTGGCCATGAGAATCCTCCCGAGATTCTACTTTTTGTAATAGCGGTGTTCGACGAACGGCATCTTGATCACCTCGGCCGGCAGGGATTTGCCGCGGACCGACAGGTTGACCGGGGTGCCCGGCTTGGCGAAGGTCGTCTTGACGTAGCCCATGGCCACCGGTCCCTCGACGGAGGGACCGAAGCCGCCGCTGGTCACTTCGCCGATGATCGAGTCGTCGGCGGTGCTGGTGATCTTGGTGTGGGCGCGCGCCGGTGCCCTGCCCTCGGGGCGGATGCCCACCAGGCGGCGTTCGACGCCCTCGGCGATCTGGCGTTGGATGACGTCGGCGCCGGGGAATCCCCCTTCCTGGCGCCGGCGCTTGGAAATGGTCCAGATAAGGCCGGCCTCGATGGGTGTCGTGGTCTCGTCGATGTCGTTGCCGAAGAGGCACAGGCCCGCCTCCAGGCGCAGGGAATCGCGGGCGCCCAGGCCGATGGCCTTGACCTCGGGTTCGTGCAACAGCATTCCCGCCAGGTGCTCGGCCTTGTCTTCCGGCACCGAGATCTCGAACCCGTCCTCGCCGGTGTAGCCCGACCGGGTGACGAAACAGGGAACGTCGGCAATGGTCAGGGTTTCGGCGGTCATGAACAGCATGTGGCGTGCCGGCGGTGCCAGGCGGGCCAGGACCTCGGCCGCCGCAGGCCCTTGGAGGGCCAGGAGGGCGCGGTCGTAAAGGACCTCCATCTCGCAGCGGCCGCCAATGCGTTCACGGATGTGGGCGATGTCCCGTTCCTTGCATCCGGCGTTGACGACCAGGAACAGGTGATCGCTGCCCCGGGACCCCATGAGGTCGTCCATGATGCCGCCCTGCTCGTTGGTCAGCATGGTGTAACGCATCTTGCCAACGGGCAGTTCCTGGAAGTCGCCGGGGACCAGGGTTTCAAGGGCTGCCGCCGCGTCGCCGCCGCGCAGGATCACCTGGCCCATGTGGGAGACATCGAACAACCCGGCCTTGGCGCGGGTGTGCTGGTGCTCGGCCAGGATGCCGTCATACTGGACGGGCATGTCGTAGCCGGCGAAGGGCACCATCTTGGCGCCGAGCTTGCGATGCAAGGCGTCGAGGGGAGTCTGCTTGAGGTCCTGGCCCTGGTTATCGGTCACGCGGTTCTCCAACAAGGTTGCGGGCGCCACCGGCATAGCCGGCGCATGCCCCCTCTGTCTCGGAACCTGAAAGATTCCCCGGCCATCGTGGCGACCGGGTTACATCTTCGGTGAGGGGTCCGCGGCCGAGCCGCGCGCCCCTGCTTTCCAGAGCCTCATCACCGTGCGGTCCTTTTGCCTGAGAGTTTCCGGGGCGGTTGCTCCTTCGGCGTCGGCCCGGGGCGTCACCGCCCGGCCGAACTCTCCCGCATGGGTCACCTGAGTGCGTCTATCCTGTTTTCCTTCCGGACCACCAACGGCGGCGTCCTCTGGGGCTAGTTTAAAGGGTTCGGGAGCGAGGTCAATAAGCGGCGGGATATTCAGCGGCTGCCAGTGTTCTGCTTTTGATTGTATCGCAGTTCCTCGACCGACAACTGGAAGCCGACGAAAACCAGGAAATCGTCCCCCGTCTGCCCGCCCTCGACGGGAATCGTCAGGTTGACCGGATCGTCAGTGAGGATGAGCCGGGCGCTGTTCTCAGGAAAAATGGCGCCGGTCTGAAACGTCTTCTTGTTGAGGATCTGGCGCTGGGTGTCGGTGATGGTGACGAAGTAGTCGAACAAGGCGCGGCCATCCTTGTTGGCGGGCCCCCGGAGGATCTCGATGATGACGCCGACATCCATGCTCAGCTTGCCCTTACCCTTGGTGCCCGCGGTCTTGAACCCGCACTCGGACTGGACGTCGGCCAGGTTTCCCTCATAAACGACATCTATGAGGTCGCGGCCGGGCCCGGGGCCGAACTTGGCCACCTTGGCGGTTTCGGCAAGCACCGACACCCGGGGACAGGGAGGCGGGTTTTTCTTCTTCTCGAAGAGGGTGCATCCGGCAACAACGGTGGCCAACAGGACCAGCCCGGCCAGCCGGCAGGCGGCGGATTTCATTCTATGCGGGGTGCGTTTGCTCATGGTCACAGGGAGGAATGGGTCCCGTCACAGAAAGGCTTTTTTCGGGTCGCCTTGCAGCCGCAGAAATAAACTGTCTTTGTTTCCTCAGCCTCGAACACGACCGGCGCGATGCCGGTGTCCTTGTGGGAGCCGTCGCAGAGCGGTTGCCTGGCGCTGCGTCCGCAGGCACACCAGAAGTACTTTTTGCCGGCGCTGACATCGACTTCGTAAGGAGACTTCTGCGCTGCGACCGGGTCGTCCATGGCGAACCGTCCTTCGTTGGTCCAGTGGAGAAGCGTCCGGGGCGCATCCGGGACGCATTCGAATTTCATGGACTTTAGAGGAGACCCGGATGGTGCACAAGATCGTGTCTGGTCCTTGCCAGGGCGGGGCGGGTTCCCGTAAGAAACGGGGGTACGGTTCCGGTGCGGCGCGCCGGCGCGGGGGAATGACAGCAGGTACCCATGGCGGTTTACACGGAAGTCAGTGACGAAGACCTGATCGCCTTCATCGCCGAATACGAGATCGGCGAGGTGACGGGATGCAAGGGCATCGCCGAGGGAATCGAGAACTCCAACTTCCTGCTCACTACCGACGGGGGCACCTTCATCCTGACCCTCTACGAGAAGCGGGTGAAGCCCGGTGACCTGCCGTTCTTTCTCGGCTTCATGGAGCATCTCGCGGGGCGCGGCATTCCCTGTCCGACGCCGGTCAAGGCCCGCGACGGCAAGGCGCTCAGGACGCTCTGCGGGCGCCCGGCCGCCGTCATCACCTTTCCCCCCGGCTTGTGGCCGAGGCGAATCACGCCCGAGCTTTGCGTCGAACTGGGCGCCGCCGTCGCGCGGCTGCACCTGGCCGGGGCGGACTTTTCCATCGTCCGATCCAACGACCTGTCGGTGGACGCCTGGCGGCCGCTACTGGAGGCATCGGCGGGGCGCGCCGACGAAGTCCAGCCCGGCCTCGCCGACGAACTGGAGGCGGAGCTGCGAACCCTGGAGGAGGGCTGGCCGGCGGACCTGCCCAGCGGCGTCATCCACGCCGACCTGTTCCCCGATAACGTGTTCTTCAGCGGCGGGCGGCTGTCGGGCCTCATCGACTTCTATTTCGCCTGCAACGACTTCTTCGCCTATGACCTGGCGGTCTGCCTCAATGCCTGGTGCTTCGAGAAGGAAGGCAGCTTCAACGTCACCAAGGCGCGGCGCATGCTTACCGCCTATCGCAAGGTGCGCGACTTCTCCGACGCCGAACTGGCGGCCCTGCCGCTGCTGGCGCAAGGTAGCGCCATGCGCTTTCTGCTGACCCGTCTTTACGATTGGCTGAACACCCCGGCCGGCGCCCTGGTGACGCCCAAGAATCCGCTGGAGTACCTGCGAAAACTGCGCTTCCACCGGGATGTCTCCGGCCCCGGCGCCTACGGACTGGAATAGGCGGATGGTAGAGACGAAAACCGGTGGCCCGGTGGTCGAGATGTTCACCGACGGGGCCTGCAGCGGCAACCCGGGGCCGGGCGGCTGGGGGGTGCTGCTGCGCTGGCGGGGTGTGGAGAAGGAATTCTTCGGCAGCGAGGCCGAGACCACCAACAACCGCATGGAGCTGATGGCCGTGATCGAGGGCCTGAAGGCCCTGAAGAAAACCAGCGCCGTGGCCATTTACACCGATAGCCAGTACGTGCAGCGGGGCATGACCGAATGGCTGGCGGCCTGGAAGGCGAAGGACTTCCGCATCAAGGGCGGGAAGATGCGCCCCAACCACGACCTGTGGCGGGAACTGGACGAATTGGCCGGCAAACACAAGGTAAGCTGGCACTGGATCCGGGGGCACTCCGGGCACCCCGAAAACGAACGGGCCGACGAGCTCGCCGGCCGCGGCGCCCGGGAGGCGGCGGGCCGGTAAAACGGCGGGACATCCCCATCGACGTCCCGCCGGATATCTAGCCAGCCATGGCCGGCGCTTTCCTACAGCTGTTCGAGGATCTTTTCGGCGCTGGTGGCCTCGAAGGTGCCCGCCGGATCGATGCTCAGGCTTTGCACGACGCCGTCGTCGACGATCATGGAAAAACGCTGGCAGCGCAGGCCGAGGCCGCGCCCGTTGAGGTCGAGTTCGAGCCCCGCCGCCTTGGCGAATTCGGCGTCGCCGTCGCCGACCATCATCACCTTGTCGCCGACGTTCTGGTTCTCGCCCCAGGCGCCCATGACGAAGGCATCGTTGACCGCCATGCAGACGATGGAGTCGACGCCCTTGGCCTTGATGGCGTCGGCGTTCTGGACGAAGCCGGGCAGGTGCTGGGCCGAACAGGTCGGGGTGAAGGCGCCGGGAAGGCCGAAGACGGCGACCTTCTTGCCCTTGAATATGTCGTCGGTGGAAAGGGCGCTGGGGCCGTCCGCGGTCATGGTGAACACGGTGGCGGCGGGCACGGTGTCGCCGGTGTTGATGGTCATGGGTTTCCTCTCGTTCTTTGGTTTCTTGATACAGGGATTTGGGCCCCAGGGCGGGGTGTCACCAAGACATAGGCAATTCGTTGGTCGAATCCAATGGCGAACTACTTTGCCGAGACCCTGGCCGGGCCACCAGCCTTCTCAAGGGCCTCGAGCACCGCCGCTTCGGTGAGCAGTTCGGGCAGGACGATACCCCGGGGGGCGCCGGGGCCGTAGACGGCGTCGAAGGGAATGCCGTAGCGGCCGAAGCGGGCGAGGTAGCTTGAAATGACGTCGCTGGGGTTGGTCCAGTCGGCCTGCATGGCAACGACGCCGTCACTGGTCAGGCGTCCGAATACCTGGCCCTTGGTAAGGACGAAGGACTTGTTGATCTGGCAGGTGATGCACCAGTCGGCGGTGACGTCGACGAAAACGACATGACCCTGGGCGACATGGCCGGGAATGGCGGCCTCGTCGAAGGATATCCACATGCCCTTGGCTTCGGCGCTGATGCCGGTATTGACACCATTGGAGAGCAGGGCGGGAACCGGGAAGGCAAGAACGGCGAGCACGGCGACGGCGGCGCCGGCGGCGCCGGCGAAGCGTGGGCCGACCCGGGTGCGAAGGTAGAGGGCGATGGCGATTCCGGCCATCAGGGCGGCGATCACGGTTGCCGCCAGGATGCCGACCTGGGCGGCCAAAACGCTCACCAGCCACACCGCGGTTGCCGCCAGGGCGAAACCGAGGACACGGCGGAGCACCACCATCCACGGCCCCGGACGGGGTAGCCGGGTCGCCAGTCCCGGGGCCAGGGCGACGGCGAGATAGGGCAGGGACAACCCGACGCCGAGGGCGGCGAAGACGGCGAGGATCTCGGTGGGCCCCCGGGAGAGGGCGAAACTGACCGCGGTTCCCAGGAACGGCGCCGAACAGGGTGTCGCGAGCAGGGTGGCGAAGGCGCCGGTCAGGAAATGCCCGCCCATGCCGTGGATGTGGCCGGCTTGGCCGTCGGCGTCCGCAATCCATTGCGGCAGGCGGATCTCGAACAAGCCCCACAGATTGCAGGCGAACAGGGTCACGATCAGGGTCATGGCGGTAAGGAACAGGGGCTGCTGGAACTGGATACCCCAACCCACCGCCAAGCCCGCCGACTTGAGCCCGATGAGGGCGCCGGCGAGGACGAGGAAGGACGACCAGATGCCGGCGGCGGAGGCGATGAAGCTGAGGCGAACGGCGCGCCTTTCGCCGCCGCCGTGGCCGATGACGCCGAGAAGCTTGAGGGACAACACCGGCAGGACGCAGGGCCTGAGGTTGAGG
>JAJFIG010000194.1 GCA_021775195.1 Rhodospirillales bacterium
GCACCGGCTCCATGCCCATGGCCCGGATATGGCCGAGGGCGTCGGCGAGCCGGCTCAGACCACCCGCTTTCATGAGCTTGAACTTGATGTAGGCGGCGGCCTTCAACTCGGCGGCCCGGTCCACTTCCTCGAGGCCGTAGATGGATTCGTCCAGCATCATGGGCACGGGCGAAACCTCCGCGACGGCGACCGCCGAATCCCAGTCGCCGGCGGCGCACGGCTGCTCGAAAAGCTCGATACCGGCGGGGTCGAGGCCGGCAACGAAACGCAGGGCATCATCGCGACCGTAACCCTGGTTGGCGTCGAGGCGGATGGGAATCCGCCCGGCAACGGCCCGCTGGATGAGTTGGATTCGGGCGAGGTCGCGGTCAACGTCGAAACCGGCTTTGACCTTGAGGGTTGTGTAGCCGGCCGCAATCAGGGCTTCGACCTCGGTCTCGACCTCCGCTGCCCCGCCGGCATGCACGAGCCCCAGCAGAGGCACGGCGGCGGGCGTCTCGACGTGGAGCAGGGGGTGATCCTCGAGCATCTCGACGGCCGTGGTCAACGCGGTGACGGTGAAGGGGGCAGCGGCAAAATGATTGGCCAGAAGATCCCCGGCGTCGGCACCAGAAAGGCCGGCGATGGCGCCGGCCAGTCGGCAGGCCAGGCGCCAGCTTTCACCGATGGTCTCGTTTGTGTAACCGGTGAGGATGGTGGCTTCGCCGAGGCCGGTCTGTCCGTCGGCACCGGTCGCGGCGACGATTACGGTGTCGAAGGCGCGAATCTCGCCCAGCGCCAGTACGTAGGGAACGGTCAGCGGCAGGCGCAGGCGGTAAAGGGTCAGCCGATCGATACGCATGGCGGCGGCGTTATCCGCCTGCCCGGGAGCTCTAGCTCTCCGCCGCACCGGCGGCGGCGGCTTCCTCGGCGTCCTTCTTGAGGGCGCGGTTACGGTCGATCAGGGTCGTGACGACCTCGTGAATGCGTTCGTCGTTGGCGCCGAGGTGGATGAGGGCGAGGACGCCGACCTCGAGCATGCTGGCGGCGTAGACCTGCGGGCTGATGCCGTGTTGGCGGAACTTTTCGGCGGTTTCGCGGAGAACCAACTCCAGCTTCTCGAACTGCTCCTTGACCTGCTCGTCCGTCATTCCCTTGATTTTGGGTGTTTCCTCGGCACTCATGACCTCGACCTCCGTTTCCGTTCACCGCCCCCGCGAACCCGGGAATCTCCGGGCTGGGAATTGGACGCCATCAACGACCAAAACCCTTCCGATTGCAAGAGCTTTCATCTGAACCAGGCGAGGACGAACGAGGAGCGCCGCGACCCTCAGCGGCCCAATGCTTCGCCAGCGCGGAGGGCGGCCGAGAGAATGGCGTCGGCGTCGAGACCATAGGCCCTGTAGAGGTCGGGCACGTTGCCGCACTGGCCGAAATTCTCAACGCCCAGGGGCACGACGTGGTGGCCGTGGACCGAGCCCAGCCAGGAGAGAGTCAGGGGGTGGCCGTCGAGCACGGTGACAAGGGTGGCGTCGCGGGCCAGCGGTGCCAACAGCCCCTCGATGTGGGACAGGGACGCCGAACCGTTGTGGCCGCGGCGGGCGGCGCGCCAGCCGCGGTACATGCGATCGGCCGAAGTGATGGCCAGCAGGCCGGCGCCGGGTATGGATTCGCGCAGACGCTCGGCGGCCTCGGCGGCCTCGGCGGCAACGGAACCGGCGTAGACGATGACCACCCCGGTGTCCTCACCCGGCGGCGCCCGCCAATAACCCCCGGCGATGATGTCGTTACGATCCTGCTCGCTGAGGGTACGCTGGGGCTGGGCCAGGGGATGGGACGACAGGCGCAGGTAGACCGAACCGCCGTCGTCGGCCTGCATGTGGCTAAAGCCCCAGGCCATGATCTCGGCCAGTTCGTCGGCATAGGCGGGCTCGAAGGATACCAGGCCGGGCTGGCCCATGCCGATGAGGGGAGTCGCCACGGACTGATGAGCACCACCCTCGGGCGCCAGGGTGATGCCCGAGGGAGTCGCCACCAGCATGAAGCGGGCATCCTGGTAACAGGCGTAGTTCAGGGCATCGAGGCCGCGGGCAATGAAGGGATCATAGAGGGTGCCGATGGGCAGCAGGCGGCGGCCGAAGATCGGGCCGGCGAGCCCGAGGGCGCCGAGGAGCAGGAACAGATTGTTCTCGGCAATGCCGAGCTCGACGTGCTGGCCGGAGCGGTCCTTGTCCCACTTCAGGGTCGAGAGCACGTGCTCCTCGCGGAAGACGTCGTTGGACTGGTAACGGCTGAACAGGCCGCGCTGATTGACCCAGCCTCCGAGGTTGGTGGAGACGGTGACATCGGGGGATGCGGTGACGATGGCGTCGGCCAGCGGCGTATCGCCACGGCCCAGGTCGTTGAGGATGCGCCCGAAGGCCTCCTGGGTGGACATGGTGTCGGTGATGCGGAGGGCGAATTCCTTGGGCACGGGAACGGCCGCGTTGGCGTGGCGCCGCCGTCCGCCGCGGTTGAAAGGTATGCCCTCCAAGAATGCCTCGAGGCGTCCGGAATTGATATCAAGGCCGGCGAAGCGGTCCCATTCGGCACCATCGGAAACCTTCATGCGGGCCTTGTAATCGGCCATCTGATCGGGGCTCATGAGGCCCGAATGATTGTCCTTGTGGCCGGCCATGGGCAGGCCGTAACCCTTGACCGTGTAGGCGATGAAACAGGTGGGGGCGTCATCGTCGACGCTGTCGAAAGCCTCGAGCACGGTTTCCATGTCGTGGCCGGCAAGGTTGGTCATCAGGGCCTGCAGGGCGTCGTCGTCGTAGCCGTCGATAAGACCGGTGACCTCGGGCTCGCCGCCCAGGTCCTCGAGAATCCGCGCCCGCCACGCCGGGCCGCCCTGGAAGGTCAGGGCGCTGTAGAGCGAATTGGGACAATCGTTGATCCAGCGCTTGAGCGCCTGACCGCCGGGAAGGGCGAAGGCCGCCTGCATCATCTTGCCGTACTTGAGGGTGATGACGTTCCAGCCGGCCATGCGGAACATACGGTCGATGTTGTAAAAGAGGCGGTCGTTGACGACGCTGTCCAGGCTCTGGCGGTTGTAGTCGATGATCCACCAGGTGTTGCGGAGATCGTGCTTCCAACCCTCAAGCAGGGCCTCGAAAACGTTGCCCTCGTCGATCTCGGCGTCGCCGACGATGGCGATCATGCGTGCCGGATCGTCACTGCGGGGGATGAACTCGCGGGCACGCAGATAATCCTGGGTCAGGGAGGCGAAGATGGTCTGGGCGGCGCCGAGGCCGACGGAACCGGTGGAGAAGTCGACATCGTCGGTGTCCTTGGTGCGCGACGGGTAGGACTGGGCCCCGCCCATGGCGCGGAAGTTCGACATCATGTCCCGGGTCTGGCGGCCGAGCAGGTATTCGATGGCATGAAAGACGGGGCTGGCGTGGGGCTTGACCGCGACCCGGTCGTGGGGCCTGAGGGTGTGAAAATAAAGGGCCGTCATGATGGTGGCGACCGAGGCGCAGGAAGCCTGGTGGCCGCCGATCTTGAGGCCGTCGACGTTGGGGCGGATGTGGTTGGCGTTATGGATCATCCACGACGACAGCCAGAGGACCTTGCGCTCGAACTGGCGCAGGCAGGCAAGTTGTTCCTCGGTATGGCCGGCGGATGGCGCGACCGGTGGCATGGCCGGGGCCAGGGACGACTCTGCATTCATGATATCGGGCCTTTGCTGGCGGGCATTCCGCGTTGCGCCATAATTGGCGTTTTCTAATTTTCCATTATATTTCCGGTCAGCGCGGAATTCCTTGCGTATAGACCCTATAATACCTATATATTAGCAATATTTTTCCTATTTATGGGTAATTATAGGTATATCATGCCTCAACCCCGCCTCGATGCCATCGACCGCCGTATCCTCCGCCACCTGCAGGACAACGCCCGCATTTCCAATGTCGACCTGGCGGCCCGGGTCGGGGTTTCGCCGTCACCCTGCTGGCGCCGGGTGCGGGAGTTGGAAAAGGCGGGGGTGATCTCGGATTACGTTACCCTGGTGGACGCCGCCAGTGTCGGCCTGACGGTGAGCGTCTTCGTCAGCGTCAGCCTGGAAAGACAGGTGGAACTGGCGCTGGAGGTGTTCCAGGACGCCATACGCGACCGCCCCGAGGTCATGGAATGCTACCTGATGACCGGCGAGGCGGACTATCTGCTCAGGGTCGTGGTCCCCGACCTGATGGCGTACGAACGCTTCCTCATGGACCACCTGACCCGGGTCCCGGGCATCGCTTCGATCAAGTCGAGCTTCGCCCTCAAGCAGGTCAAATACCGCACCGCACTGCCCCTGGACGACGACGTCGACGCCGATGCGGCGGAATGACCGCGGCGGCGGCCCGGTAGCCGGACGTCAGCTCTCGACCGGTATGTAATCGTAAGCACCGACACCCTGAACGATGAGGAAGCGGCAGCGTCCGCCGCCCTTTCCCGCCACCCGGTGGGGTGTCCCGGGGGGCACACTCAGTGTGTCGCCCGCGCCAAGGTCGTGATCGCCGGTCTTGGCCTGCACGACCATGGGTCCCTCGAGGCAGGCGAAGGTGTCGGCAATGTTGGTGTGAAAATGCCAGGGCACCTCCTCGCCCTCGGCCAGGGTCAAGATCTGGACACGGAGGTCCGGGACCTCAGCAATCATCTGCCGGTCCTCGATGACGTAACGCTGGTTTTTGGGGATTGTCATTTTGCGGCCTCGAAATCAACGAATTGCGTGGAGATGCCTGGAAAGCCTGGTTTCACGCCTCGTCGGGGGCGAAGAGGCTGCGGTAGGCGAAAAGCGCCGGGGTGCCCCCGGTATGGAGGAAAACCACGGTGGCATCGGCGTCGAACTCACAGGTACGCACCAGGCCGATGAGGCCGGCCATGGCCTTGCCGGTGTAGACGGGGTCGAGCAACAGGCCCTCGCGCCCGGCGGTCATGGTCACGGCCTCCATCATGCCCGGCGTCGGCTGGCCGTAGCCGGGACCGAAATAGTCGTCGGTGACCCAGACGTCGTCGGCATCGATGACGTCCGGTTGCCCGATCAGTTCGGCGGTCATGCGGGCGCGCTTGAGGACCCTCTCGGCCTGGGAGGCGGCGTCGCGGCGGATGCAGATGCCCATCACCCGGACCGGGCTGCCGGCGGCGCGAAGGCCGGCCAGCATGCCGGCATGGGTGCCGGCGCTGCCGCTGGGAAGGACGACGGCATCGATGGTAACGCCCTGCTCCGCCGCCTGGCCAAGCAGCTCGCCGGCGGCGTCGACGTAGCCCAAGGCCCCGAGGGGTGGATGGTCGGGACCGAGATGAATGACATAGGGGCGGCCGCCCCGGGTCCGTACATCGTCGGCCATGCGCTCCAGGTTGTCGTCGGCCCCCTCTTCGCTCCCGCCCTCGGTATAGGGGTGGAGGCGGGCACCGAAGAGGCGCTGCAGGAGGGCGTTGCCCGAGGTCATGTATTCGGGGTCGCGGCCGTGCGCCAGGTTTTCCACCTGGAGCTCGCAGGCAAGGCCGAAGCGGGCGGCGGCGGCGGCGGTGACACGGGCGTGGTTGGACTGCACGGCGCCGCTGGTGATCAGGGTGTCGGCGCCTTTGTCCAGGGCGTCGCCGACGTAGAACTCGGCCTGGCGCACCTTGTTGCCGCCCATGGCAAAGCCCGTGCAGTCGTCGCGCTTGACCATGAGGCGTGGCCCGCCGAGGTCGCGGGTCAGGTTGGCCATGTCCTCCAAGGGCGTCGGGACTTGGGCCAAGGACACGCGGGGGAATTGGGAAACGGGCACAGGCGATCCTCCTTCGATGACGTTATTCGGTCTTTCCCGTCTCGCGGGCCTCGATGACGGCGTTGCGGGCAAGCAAGCGGCGGGCGCGTTCGGCGACGGGGACGTCGATCATCCTGCCGTCCATGGCGATGGCGCCGGTGCCGGCGGCCTCGGCGGCCTCGTAGGCCGAGACGATGCGGCGGGCACGGTCGACCTCGCCGGCGCCGGGGGTCATCTCCTCGTTGAGGATGTCGACGCCGCTGGGGTGGATGCAGGACGCGCCCTCGAAGCCGAAGCGGCGCGAGCGCCGGACCATGGCACGGAAGGCCTCGCGGTCGCGGTAGTCGGCGACGGTGCCGATAAACCCTAAGGGCATGACCCCGGCGGCGCGGGCGGCCATCAGGCATTGCAGCTTGGGCAGGTAAAGGGTCTCGGCGTCAGGGACCATACCGGCATTGAGGGCGAAGTCCTCGCCGCCCAGGACCAGGGCGGCGACCCGGGGATGGGCGCCGGCGATGTCCTCGGCGCGGGCCAGCGCCGCCGGTGATTCGATCATCCCAATGAAAAGGACCGACCCCGCCGCCATGCCGCGTTCCGCTTCGAGCTCGGCAACGGCGGCCGCAAGCAGGCGAATGTGGTCAGGGCCGTCGGCCTTGGTGATCATGAGGGCACGGACGGCAGGAATGACGGCGGCCTCGAGGTCGCGGACGGCGGCACGGAGCGGGCTGTTGATGCGGACCACGACATCGGCGCCCCCCTGCCCCGCCGCGGCGGCCGACTCGGCGAGCATGGCCCTGGCACCATCGCGTTCGGCCGGGGGCACGCTGTCCTCGAGGTCGAGGGTGATGGCGTCGGCGTTGCGCGTATGGGCCTTGGCGATGAAGCGCTTGTTGTTGGCGGGCACGTAAAGCAGAGAGCGCCAGACGGGGGTGTCGGATGACGATTTCGCGGTGGTCATGGCACGCCTCCTTGTCGCTGTCGGGCAGTGTCCCCGGAGATACGCCCGGATCCCTATGAGATAGTCGCCAAAACCGGTTCAGATAACCCCCCGCTGCCTGAGGTCGGCAAGGTCGGCGGGGCCGATGCCGATGGCGGCGAGCAGGGCGTCGGTGTGCTCGCCCAGTTCCGGGGCCGGCAGGCGGAAGGTGCCGGGGGTATCGCTCAGGCGGGGGATGATGTTGTGCATGGGCGCCGTCCCCAGGTCGGTGTCGGGAAGGTCGACAAGAACCTCCCGTTCGATGACGTGGGGATCTGTGACGGTGTCGGTGACGTCGTAGACGGCGGACAGCGTGATCTCGGCCTCGCCGAAGACGCGCAGAACCTCCTCCTGGTCACGCTCGGCGATCCACGCACCGACGATTTCATCCACTTCTTCCCGGTGCCGCACCCGGTCGGGATTGGTCCGGAAACGGGGATCGTCAATCATGTCGGAGCGCCCGATGACCCGGAACACGCGCTCGGCCATGGACTGGATCGAGGCCGAGAGGGCCACGAACTTGCCGTCACGGGTCGTGTAGACGTTGCGGGGCGAGGAGGTATTGGAACCGCTCCCCAGGCGCGGCTTGGGCTGGCCCGTGACCTTGTAGCTGAGGGCCTCGGGCCCGAGGACCGAGAGGATGGGCTCGAGCAGCGAAAGGTCGATAACCTGGCCCCTACCGCCCTTTACCTCGACCTCGCGCAACGCCACCATGGTGGCCGAGGCGCCGTAAAGCCCGGCGACCATGTCGGCGAGGGCGAGGGGCGGCAGCACCGGGGGGCGGTCGCCGAAGCCGTTGCGGGCGGCAAAGCCCGACAACGCCTCGACCACCGAGCCGAAGCCAGGGCGGTCGCGGTAGGGGCCGGTCTGACCGAAGCCGGAAATGCGGGTGATGACGAGGCCGGGGTTGCGGGCCAGCAAGGTCTCGGGGGCCAGACCCATCTCCTCCAGACGGCCGGGGCGGAAGCCCTCGACCAGGGCATGGGCGGTCTCGGCCAGGCGCAGCAGGATGTCGATGGCCTCAGGTTCGCGCAGGTTCAGGCTCAGGCTTTTCTTGTTGCGGGCGTAGACCTTCCAGTGACAGGGGACGCCATCGTCCTGCCACAGGCGAAGGGGATCGCCCTTGGCCGGGTTCTCGATCTTGATGACCTCGGCGCCGAAGTCGGCAAGCTGCAGGGTCAGCATGTTGCCGCAGACAAGGCGGGAGAGGTCGATGATCCGGAGACCGTCGAGGGGTCCGGTATGGGTGGGATCGAAGGAGAGCATGGCGGCACCAGAGTCGCCGATCGCAGGCATCCGTGTAAAGGGCGGGATGATGATACTAGGGCTTTGACCGGTTTCCGGTCCCAGCGACCGCGTGTAAGGTAAAGGGAAGCGAGGGACCATGCACCTGAACGACGAAGAAAAAGCGATGCTGGCGGGCGCCATGGGGGAACCGGTGCGGTGGGCGGTCGAGCAGCAGATCACGGTGGGGCAATTCTTCGACGCCGAGGACTTCGTCGGGGTCAGCCAGGTCCACCTGATGGCCGATACCGAGTCTTTGGGCGAAGCCGGCGTCGCGTTTCTGGAGCGCCTCTCCGGAGTGTCCGAGACAGAGCGCCGGGTGCGGGTGCCGACGGTGACCGATCCCCGGGGCATCGACTTCACCGCCTACAAGCGCCTCAAGCAGGAGGACTCGTGGGCGGCACTGGAGCGCCGGGCCATCGATGCCTTCACCGCCATGGGCATCCTGATGACCGACACCTGCATCAACTATCAGACCATTCTGCCGCCGACCTTCGGTGAGCACGTGGCCTTCGGCGACACCGGGTCGACCATCTACGCCAACAGCGTCTGCGGGGCGCGCAGCAACTTCGAGGGTGGACCGGCAGCTCTGGCGGCGGCACTGACCGGCAGGGTGCCGCGCTACGGCTGCCATCTGGACAGGGGGCGACGGGCCGGGATGCGTTTCACCGTGAGTGACCGGCCGCGGACACTGAGCGACTGGGGGGCGTTGGGTGGCGTTGTCGGACGGCACTGCGGGTCCTACTGGACGATCCCGGCAATTGAGGGGATCGAGGGCGCGCCGACGTCGGACGAGTTGAAACATTTTGGTGCGGCGCTGGCGAGCTACGGCTCGGTGCCGCTGTTCCACATGACCGGAGTGACGCCCGAGGCGCCGGACCTGCCCAGCGTCTGCGACGGGACACCGCCGGAACCGGTGGTCCTGGACCGGGGCGACGTCGAGGCCTTTTACGACTCGTTTGCCAGCCACGACGACAAGGTGGACGTGGTGGTGTTCGCGGCGCCGCAGCTCTCACTGATCGAGATGCAGACCCTGGCGGGCCTGATCGAGGGACGGCGGGTGCATGCCGAATGTGCCCTTCTCGTCGCCACGTCGCCGGAGATCAAGGCGGCCTGCGACCGCATGGGCCTTACAGGAACCCTGGAGGCGGCGGGAGCCGTGGTTCTGGAAGGGGTCTGCTTCTATCAGATGTACGCCCGCGAGACCGGCATCGCCAACGGCTGGACGCGGCTGATGAGCAATTCGGCGAAGCTGGTCAATATCATCGCCGGCTACGGCTACGAGCCCATGCTGGCAACCATGGAGCAGTGCGTCGACGCCGCCGTCGCCGGGAGGGCCGGATCATGAGCGAACGGCGGTACCAGGGGCATGCCGGGGTCGGCGCCACGGTGACCGGTACGGCCCTGGTGGCGGCGGACGATTTCAGTGCCCGCTATGACCTCGACCGCATCAAGGGCGTGTTCTCGCGCCCCGCCCACATGCTCCGCGGCGAGAGTTACGTCGGCCGCATCCTGGTTCTCAATACCGCCAAGGGCGGCGTGGCCACGGCCTGGATGCTCTACGAGATGGCGGCCAGGAAAATGGCGCCGGCGGCCCTGGTGCTCAACACCGCCAATCCGATCATGGCCCAGGGGGCGGCGTTCGCGGGGATGGCGTTGATCGACCGCTTCGACACCGACATCACGGCGGTGATCGAAAGTGGCGACGAGGCCACGGTCGATCCGGCCAGCGGCCTGGTGATGGTGCGCCCACGGGATGGCGGCTCATGAGCCTGGCGCACCTGACGAAATATGCCCGGACCCTGACGCCGGGCACGGCGGCGGCCCTGGGAT
>JAJFIG010000195.1 GCA_021775195.1 Rhodospirillales bacterium
CCACCAGGATCCAGGCTCGGATCCAAGCCGCCGGCAACACCAAAGCTGAGCAGGCAGCTGCAACCCTGAGCGATCAACTCCCGGGCCGCTTCGCCGGCCTGTCCGCTATCGGCGCCGGCGCACCGGACCGGCGGCCGCTCATCGGCAGGGAAAGAATTCAGGCAATCGGCTTCACTGAGAAGACCGGTGATGACGCCAAGACGGGTCAATCACATACCGTAATTCAAATTGGTGATCGTCCCCTCCCTGAGGGCACGGTAACGGGCCAGCGTCCATAAGGGGAAATAAGAACTGTAACCATGATAGCGCAGGTAAAAGACGCGCGGAAAACCGACGGCATTGAAATACACTTCTTCCCACTTGCCGTCCTTGTAGGGCGCCCTCAGCAGGTAATCGATACCGCGGCGAACGTTGACGGAATTGATGTCGCCGGCCGCCATCAGGCCCATCAACGCCCACGAGGTCTGTGACGGTGTGCTTGTCTTCACCTCGTCCCGGCGATGCTGCCAGTAGCTGGCGCAATCCTCACCCCATCCGCCATCATCGCGCTGACGGAATTTCATCCATTCGGCGGCCTTGCGGATGTGATCGGCCTGCATGTCCTCGCCGGCCGCCTTGAAGGCGCACAGTACGGACCAGGTGCCGTAAATGAAATTATTGCCCCAACGCCCGAACCACGAACCGTCGTTTTCCTGCTCGCGGCGCAGAAACTCCAGGCCGCGGGCAACCGCCGGATGGTCCGCTCCATACCCCAGTTGGGCCAGCATGCTGACACAGCGGGCGGTAACGTCCGACGTCGGCGGGTCCAGGAGGGCGCCATGATCGGCAAATGGTATGTGCTGCAGAAAGTAATATTCATTTTCCGCATCGAAGGCGCCCCAGCCGCCGTTTTTGCTTTGCATGCCGATGATCCACTCGGCGGCCCGCTCGATGGCCTCGCGGTTGCCTTCGGGGTCGGCGCGGTGCAAGCCCATAACCACCACCGCCGTATCGTCCACGTCCGGGTAATAGTCGTTCCAATATTGAAACGCCCATCCGCCGGGACGGACATGACCACGATTGGCCGCCCAATCCCCCTTGACGTCTAGAATCTGACGACCGCGCAGCCATTCCGCCGCCGCCTTTGTCACCGGATGATCCCCACCATAGCCCGCTTCCTGCATGGCCAGGATGCCAAGCCCCGTGTCCCAGACCGGCGACAAGCAGGGCTGGCAATAGCCCTGGTCTCCATCCAGAGCCAATAACTTGTCGATGGATTTCCTGACGATGAGGCAATCGGGTTCGTCACGGGGATAGCCCAGCGCATCGTAGGCCATCGCCGCGTTCGCCATCGCCGGAAAAATGCCGCCGAGCCCGTCCTCCCCGTTCAGCCGTTCCTTGATGAAGGTCAGCGCCTTGTCTATGGCCTTGCGTTCCAGGGCCTTCGGGAACAAGGGCTGGCACAGGTTCGCCAGCCGGTCACACCACAGCAACACGGTGCCCAGCCAATGCCCGGTGGGATTATGCAGATAGTTTCCGACCTTCTCCGCCGGGACGATGAATAGTTCCTCGATCCCCACGCACCGCGGGTTGCGGGCCCTCGGCTTAAGTGCCGCCAGGATCAGGAGCGGGACCATCACTGTCCGCGACCAGTAGGAAACCTTGTCGATATGGAAGGGAAACCACTTCGGAGCCAGCAGTGCCTCCACGCGCATGACCGGCACTGCCCGCCACGGAACCTGGTCGAACAATGCCAGGGTAAAGCGCGTGAATACATTGGCCGTCGCCGCTCCCCCGTGGGCGAGAATGGCGTCACGGGCCCTTATCATGTGCGGGGCATTGACGTCTTCGCCGGTTAGTTTCAAGGCAAAATACGCCTTGACCGAGGCGCTGATATTGAAATCGCCGTCGTGATAGAGCGGCCAGCCGCCGTGAGACTCCTGGGTTGCCCTCAGGTAGGCCGCCAGCTTCACCTCCACGCTATCGTCGATCTCATCGAGATAATGATTGAGGAGAATATATTCCGCGGGAATCGTGCTGTCAGCCTCCAGTTCGAAGGCCCAATGACCATCTTCCGCCTGGCAACGGGCAAATGCCGCGGACGCCTTCTCGATCACCGCGTCGACGGAGTCCCTGCCGGACAAAGGAGTTTCGTCCGCTATGGTTGCCGGTCTATCCAGCATGCCGGAGCTACCTGTCCTTGAATGCCCGCGCCGCCGGAACTGCATAGTGCCATCCCGCATCACACCTCCACATCGCAACGCATATCGGGTTTTTGTCAAAAACCCGCATTTTGTCAAGCATTTGCTGCACCTATAAGAACCAAATCGGCAGCCTTGTGCCCGGAACGCAAGGCCCCTTCTATGGTTGCCGGCAAGCCGGTATCCGTCCAGTCGCCCGCAAGGGTCAGATTGGTCCACACAGTTCCCGGCCCCGCCCGGCGATGGGCTTCTTGCGGAGTCTGGGCGAAGGTTGCCCGCTTTTCCTTCACAATTCTGTGAGCCGGAACCGGGAGGTCACCGAGGTCCAACGCCCGGGCAATTTCGCGCCACATCCTGGCGGCGATGGACGGAGCCCCATCGTCGGCCAGTACGTCGGCGGCGCTGACAGTGACCGAGGCAATATCCCCGCGTACAAACAACCACTGGCATATTCCGCCAACGATCCCCAGGAATGAAAGTCCGTCGTGCGCCCGGGCCAGGCGGAAATGCCCGTTCACGATGGCTCGGCTCCCCTGTGGTGCGGTCAGACCGGGGACCAGCCCCGCCGCCGCCCCGGGCGGCACAGAGAGAACCACTTGATCGTCGTTACCGAGGTCAACCCGTCCGCCGGTAAATTCCAACGCCATCACCCGCCCGCCACCGACCTCGATGCCACGCAGCCGATGGTTCAGGTGAACTGGACACCCCGCCGCCTCCAACAGCCGCAACGCCGGGTCGACGAAGCTGTCGCTCAACCCCACGCGGGCGATGCGCGGGCGGCACGCCGCCTCGCCCCGTCCAAAGGTCTCGCGGATCACAGGCCACAACAGGGATGCGGCCCCCTCCTCCGCGGCCGTGTTGAGGACTGCGACGGCCAAGGGCTGCCAAAATCGCCGGTACAGGGGCCGCGCCGTATCCAGAACCGAAGCGACGGTCGTATCCTCGCCAGCCGACGCCAGGCGCAATCCTTGCAGGTAATCCCATGCCCGGCTGTCCGGAACACGCCGGTCGGACGAAAAAATCCACCAGGGAATGCGTCCGGAATTCGGTGCCACCGTCCATCGAAGGCCGCTTTCCAAATCGAGAAACGGGAATGCCGCCTGATTCGGGCCGGTCAGGCTGTCGGCTGCACCGATGTCCTCAAGATAGGACACGACCGCCTGATTGCCGCTAAGCAGCAGGTGATTTCCGTTATCGATGAGGCTGTCCAGGGTCGTGTCATGGAAGGAACGACACCGTCCACCGGCATGGCCCGCGGCCTCGTAGACGGTCACCTGCCGTCCCGCTCGTGCCAGCCTGACGGCGCAGGAAAGGCCGGCGACACCAGCCCCGACGATGTGCATCCGGCCTCCCATGCTCAAACGAACCCGTAGCGCAGGACGACCCACAGCTTCTCCACCTTGGAAAGACTGACCGGTTTGGTGATGTCCTGCCAACCCCTGCGCATCAGGCGGTCGAAGGTGCGGCGGTAAACCTGCATCATCAGGATGGCCGGGCGCATTTGCCGCCTGTCGCAAGTGGCCAACCCGGTTACCGCCTCGCCGAACCGCCGGCGGGCAAGTTCGGCCAATTCCTGGCACACGCCCGCGAGTCCCGGATGGGCGAGAACCCGCAACGGATTAAGGTCGGTCATACCGTGGGTGCGCAGGAGACTTTCCGGCAGGTACAGGCGGTTGCGCTGGCCGTCTTCATGAAGGTCGCGCAGGATATTGGTCAGCTGAAGGGCCTGACCCAGGGCAAGAGCGATACGATCGCCATTTTCCCGGTCGACGCCGAAGACCTGGTTCGACAAACGCCCGACGGCGCAGGCGACGCGGTCGCAATAGAGGAACAGTGCCTCCATGTCGGCAAGGCGCAGTTCGCGACCCGCATCCATTTCCATACCGTCGATGACCGACAGAAAGTCTTGCTTGCGCAGACCAAATTGCGCCGCCGGCCCGACGAGTGCCCGTGATGTCGGCAACTGTGGCGAACCATCAAAAATCCGCTCGATTTCGGCGCGCCACTTGCCCAGTCGATCCATTTTCTCCGATTCCTCGCCGGGATCGTCGGCAATATCGTCCACTTCACGGCAGAACGCATAAATTGCGTACATGGCCTGCCGCTTTTCCTCCGGCAGGGTACGCATGGCCCAGAAGAACGACGTACCCGAACGGCGGACGACGGCTTCCACGTAGGCCAGATCGTCGTTATCCGGCACCTGTGATTCGGATGGGTTCATGGTATCCATGGATACACCACGCTACTCCTGCCGTCACCCGGTGTGCTCTTCGGGGTCACCATAGGTACGCCCCTTCCAGGCGCCAACCTGCCCCATCCCGTAACGGCGTGCCGAATCCATGGTCATGACGGTGTAAAGCAATGCCGCGACCGGCAGCAACGCCGCAGACCACAACGGTTTTCTGTAGAGCGCCAGGGTCGGGCCATAAGCGATCGCCATCATCACCCAGGCCACCGCCCCCGCCACGCCGGCAACCCAATCCCCTGTAACCGCGCCAATTGCCACCGATAGGGGCGGCAGCAGATAGACCAGCGCCATGCTGCAAATGGCGACGATCAGGGCCAGCCATGAGCGCCCGAGTTGCTCGAAGGCGGTGCGCGTCACCATGCCCCACACGTCCCCCAGACCATCGTAGGCCCGCAGGCTTCGCACATCGTCCGTCAGGCCCAGCCAAATGGGTCCCGCCGGCTTGATTGCCGCCGCCAGCGCACAATCGTCGATGAGCCGCCCGCGGATCGTCTCTATGCCCCCCGCATCCCTCAGAGCCTGACGCCGGACCAGAATACAGCCTCCGGCGGCGGCGGCCATTTTCCTGCCCGGATCGTTAACCCAGGGAAACGGGTAGAGCTTCTGGAAAAAAAAGACGAACGCCGGGATCAGCATCCATTCCCACGAACTTCGGCAGCGCAACATCACCATCAGTGAAACAAGATCGAGACCTTCCGCCTCGGCCTTCCCGACCAGCCGGCACAGGGTTTCGGGACCATGTTCGATGTCGCCGTCGGTCAACAGGACATAGAAGGCTTTGGGAGCAACGGCGTCTGCATGGGCCAGACCCTGGGAAACCGCCCACAGCTTTCCAGACCAGCCAGGCTCCAGGGGACGGCCCGCGACCATGGCAAGACGGTCTCCGCCACCGGCAATGGCCCGTGCCGCGGCAAGCGCCGCATCGCCAGTCCCGTCATCGCTGTCGTCATCGACGACGATCACCGAAACCGAACCGGGATAATCCTGCCCCAGCAAAGACGTAACGGTACGCCCGATGGTCGGCGCTTCGTTACGCGCCGGAATGACCGCCACGACGCCGGGCCAGAGCCCGTCAACGGTTGGCGCATTGTCGAGCCTTTGATCGGCCCGCCAAAAGCCACCCCGCCACCCGAGCAGCACGACCCACGCCCCGAGGGCGGCAAGGGCTGCGATGGCGACCGGCGATAAGCTCATGCCCGTTTGCGGGCCATCTCGACGGCAACACCGCGCACGCAGCACCACAGGTATCCGGCCTTGGTCAACTGGACGCGCGAACCCAGTGGATCACGCCGCGCCAGCAGGGCCGTCAGGCGCTCGGCGATTGCCACGATGGCGGCCGATTCCCATGCCAGCCGCCGCGAATACAGCCCTCCAGGCAGCCTTCGGGCATCCACCAGCAGGGTTTCAACCCCCATCAGCGTGCGATCAAGGACCTCGCGCAGGGCCGGGCTGGCGGACGGGGCATCCAGTTCCTCGACCCCGGTGCCCGCCTCTTCCATCCAGTCCAGGGGCAGATAGACCCTGTTCAGCAGGCGGTAATCCTCCTGGCAGTCCTGCACGTGGTTGATGATCTGAAGAGCCGTACAAAGCGCGTCCGACGGCCCATATCCGTCCCGGGACCCACCATGCAGATCAAGAAGATACCGCCCGACGGTTGCCGCCGAAAGCCGGCAATAGCCGAGCAAGTCGTCCCAGTCCCTGTAACGCAGCTTGGCCGCATCCTGTTTGAAGGCCGCCAGAAGATCGACACAATGGCGGGGCGTGACCTCCGCCTCGGCGAGGGTCTGGCGCATGCTGTGCGCCTTGGCGAACAACGGGTTTTCCGTCTCCCGGCCAAGCAACGCGTCTTCGAAACCGTCGAGGCGCGCCACCTTTTCCTCGGCCGCCAGGCCGGGGTCGTCGG
>JAJFIG010000196.1 GCA_021775195.1 Rhodospirillales bacterium
TGTCGGTGGTTCCCGTGTCCATCGCCGGTTGGGGGGTGCGGGAGGGCGCCATGATCGTGGCCCTGGGATTCGCCGGCGTCCCCTCGGACGACGCGTTTATCCTATCGGTGGTCTTCGGTCTCGTGATCTTGACCTCATCCCTGCCGGGTGGGCTGATCTGGCTGATGACCGATAACCGAAAGTCCCAATGAATATTCTTCTCTAATCGCTTGATAGCAACCTTCACGACGGCGATTCGAGGCTTCCGGACGTCGTCTCCCGCCGCTTGTGATGCGCCGACATCACGGCGCGGCAGGTTCCTAACCGGAAGCCTCGAAACGCCGTCACAATGGGTATCTATTCGTGCAGGTTGGTATGAGGCGACGACTGCATGGCTACGAGCATGCTCGTCGTCCTGCAAAAGCCCAGGTAACGTGAAAATTTATTGGCGGCCTTGTAATCGGAGCCGGATCATCGCGGCCAGGATGCGGATGCCGTCATACACCGCATTGACTTTGCTGACCCCGGCAATGCGTGGCCGTTCCCTGGAAGGGATCTCGGTGTAACGGAAGCCCTTCTGGTGGACCTTGACCGGGACCTCGATGCAGAGCGAGAAATCGGCGCACCTCAGGTCCAGGGCCTCGAACATATCCTTGCGACCGAGGGCATAGAAGAACAGTGAATCGGTCAGGCGGACGCCGAAAAGAATACGCAGCAAAAACGTGAAGGTCTTGTTACCGAGCCAACGGATCATTGTGTCGTCGTCACTGCCCGATTCCTTCCGGTAGCGCGAGCAGAAAACGATGTCATATCCCTGCTCGATGGTTTGCTTCATGCGCGTCAGGGCTTCCGGATCGTAGGATCCGTCGGCATCCATGAATGTCAGAAGGTCGCCGTCGGCGGCGTGGATGCCGCTGATGACGCCCATGCCGTATCCCCGGCCCTCCTGGGTCACGGCGGTGTAGCCCAGGCTTCGCACGTGCTCCGGCGTGCCGTCGCTGGAATGCCCGTCGACGACGATGATCTCGTCGATCAGATCCTTGGGCAGTTCGTCGAGCATGGCAGCGATGGATTCGCGCTCGTTTCGAGCTGGGACAACGACGGTCAGTCTGGGCGTTGTGTTCACGGTGGGGATGTCTATCGATTTCGAGCGTTCAAGGTTTGAGAATACTATGTGGAAGCGAGCGGTATTCCAGAGCCCGCTCGAATAGACCGAGCACCACGGAATATCAAGTCCGCACCGAAAACGCGGGCCTAAATTTTCGTCGCTTCGACATTGAGGCTAATCAACAGCCCGGCCTCCTTGTCCATGTGCGGGACATAGGCCTGGGTAAAATCGTCCTGGTCTGCGTGTTCGGTTTTGCGCCAGTCATAGCGACGAACCTCCCCGAAACCGCATTCCTCTAGGACCGTCTTCAAGCTGGCAAAATCATAGACGGTCTTGTGGTACAGCATCATTGGGCCGTCGGGCGTCGTGATTTCCATGCGCCCGTACAGGGGGCCGATGATCCGGTCGAGCCCGCCGTGGTTCTGGTAGACCTTGATCAGTGCCTCGAAGTCGGGGACGCCGACCCGCAGATGGCCACCCCGCTTGAGCACCCGTCGCCATTCGGCGAGCACGGCACAGACCTCGGTGCGGTCGAAATACTCCAGCGCATGGGAAGAATAGATAAGATCGGCGCTGTCGTCGCTGAACATGGGTAGTTTATCGATGGCGTGGTGGTGGTCGATGTGGGGGTAGTCGGATAGGTCGACGTGGACGAACCCTGGAAAATAACGGATGCCGCATCCGAGGTGGATCTTTTGCATAACTCCGAATTCCCGCCTACGCCGAGAAGAATTCACGGACGCCGCCACAGACCCGCGCCACCTGGTCGTCGCTGAGCTGGGACGACGACGGCAGCCACAGCCCGCGGCTTGAGAAGCGTTCGCTGACCGGGAAGCTGAGATGGCCGAGATCGTACGCCTCCTGCCGGTGGATGGGCGGGTAGACGGGTCGCGAGCCGATGCCCAAGCGGTGCAGGTGAGCGGCCAGGCCGTCCCTGTCGTCGAGGTAGATATCCATGAACCACGGTGCGACCCGATCAAGGTCGGTCTCGACGAACTCGACGCCGTTCACGCCCGCGAGGCGTTCCCGGTATAGGGACCAGATCTCTTTCTTGCGGTTGAGGCGCCAGGGCAGCTTCTTCATCTGCTCGATGCCGATGACGCCCTGCACGTCGGTGAACTTGAAATTGTAGCCGATCGTATCGTGGACATCGTGGCCGCCCCGTGTGCGCCCGAAGTCCTTGATCTTGCGGGCGCGGATCGCCAGGTCGTCGTCGTTTGTCAGCACCGCGCCGCCCTGGCCCGTGGAAATCACCTTGGGGGGGCTGAACGAGAGACATCCCATATCGCCGATGGTGCCCAGATGATGGGCGTCGGAAAAGGAGCCCAGGGACTGGGCGGCGTCCTCCAGCAGACGGAGATTGTGTCCGTCACACAGCGCCCGCAGCGCCGTGATATCGTTGCTGCGGCCGTTGAGCGAGACGTGGATGACGGCCCGGGTGGCGGGCGTGACGGCCGCCGCCACCTGGGCGATGTCGATATTGAGGGTCGCCGCTTCCACGTCCACGAACACCGGTCGGGCACCGGCCAGTCTGACCGCGTTGGGGGTGGCGATCATCGTCAGGTCGGGGACGATGACCTCGTCCCCGGGGCCGATGTCCAAAGCCAGGAGGGCGAGGGTCAGGCTGATGGTCCCGCTGGTGGTGACGATGCAGTGGCCGGCGCCAGTGAATTCCGCGAGGCGCCGCTCAAATTCCTCGGTCTGGCGGAATTCCGTCACCCATCCGCCGGACAGCATGTAGCGCTGCAGGGCATCGGCCTCCTCGCGGTCGAACCACGGCTCTATCTGCTGGATTGCGTCCACGGCCCGGCGATCTCACAACTGCTCTTTGTCGGTTTCGACGTCGATGAAGGGGCCGTTCTTCGCCTCCAGCACCTGGGTGCCGTCGGCAAGGACTTCGTAGCCGTGGCCACAATCGGCGAGGACGGCCGTGTCACCGGCCTCCAAAACGACCTCTTCGACGAGCCCCTTGTCCGCGTCGAAGATCTGGACCTTAAGGCGGCCACGCTTGACATAGACCATCTCCTGGGTCTGCGTGACGGTGCGCTCATAGATCTTGTGGCGGTGCGCGGCAAGCTGCTTGCCGTGCGGGTACTGCCAGCAACCCACCTGAATGAACAACTCATCGGGGGTGCAGAACTGAAGCCCCGGAGCCCAGTCGGAATCCCGCCAGACCACCGCCAGCAGCCGCCCGTCGCGAATGATCTTCTCCATTGCTTCCCTTTTCCCCCACGTTGCCCGGCCTTGCCGTCAAATTGGCCTGATGAACGAATTGGGCGTGAAGAACTGGTACAGCTTGACCAATTCGGCGACCCCTTCCTCGACCGTGATCCCGCACCCGTACCCCAAGGCGGCCGCCTTGTCGTAGCAAACGATGAAATCCCGTACGTCCGCGTCATCAAGGCCGGATTCAATAATTTCGTAATCCACATGCTTCTTGATCATCCGGGCCAGGTCCAGCTTGGAGTAATTCAGCCGCTTGTCGCCCATGTTGAAGATGCCACCCCGCATCTCGCTCAGGTGGTCGAGCGCAAATAAATACCCGATGACCGAATCCCTGACGTGCATGAACGACCGCTTCGACCGGCCGGAATAGATGACGAGCGTTCTTTCCTGCACGGCCTTTTCGACGAAGTCGTTCATCAGCAAGCCTGCCCTCATGCGCGGGCTGATGCCGAACACCGTTGCCCAGCGCAACGAAATCGAGTTTTCCCGCTCCATCACGTGTTGCTCGCCCCGATGCTTGGTCAGGGAATACAGATTGAACTCCGTATGGACCGGGCTTTCTTCGGTGCACTCGTTCCCGTGGGGCCCGTAAAGGGACGTGGTCGAAGCATAAATCAGCACCTGATCCCGGCTGAGGCTTTCGGCGATATCCTTGGTCGCCTGAACGTTGATCAAATGCGCAGAGTTGGGGTTGGCCTCGCATGCCGGGTAGCCGCTAATCCCCGCCAGGTGGAAGATGACATCCGCGTCCTTCAGGTAATCCCGATCCGGATCCCGGATATCCTTCTTAATGACCTGGAACTTGGGCTCGCCGACGATATGGAGGACCGGGGTATATCCGTAAACGAAATTATCGACGATCGTAACCTCGTGGCCCGCGCCCAGCAGCGCTTTGCACAGCAGGTTGCCCACATACCCGGCACCACCTGTTACAAGAGTCTTCATTGACGGTCCCGCCTATTTAGCAAAAAGTTGCCGAGGAAATGGTTGTTGGTTGCGGCCGTGAACATTCCGCCCGGGGGCTGCTCGCCGCAGTCCAGTATTTAGCATCTGAAAACGGTGGTGACAAACGAGTCCATGGAAGGGGGTGAATTTTCCGGGCCACGCTATCCGCAGCCCCGTTTCATGGCCAGCAGCCGTTTCTCCCATTCCAGCGCCGTGCGGACGATGGTGGCGAGGTCGTCATAACGGGGGTGCCAGCCAAGAATGTCTCGGATGCGCCGGGAATCGGAAATCAGTTCCGAGACATCTCCTGGCCGGCGCGGGGCGTTTCGCACGGTGATCGGTCCGCCGATGATGTCTCCGAGGACGTCGAGGACCTGACGGACGGAAAAGCCGTGGCCGTAACCGCAGTTCAGTACCAGGCTGTCGCCGCCGCCGACGAGGCGGTCCAGGGCCGCCACGTGGGCGATGGCCAGGTCGCTGACGTGGATGAAATCACGGACGCAGGTTCCGTCCGGGGTGTCGTAGTCGTCGCCGAAAACCGCCATGTCGTCGCGAAGGCCGACCGCGGCCTGACACGCCACCTTGATCAGGTGGGACGCGTCCTCCAGGGGCTGGCCGCTGCGCCCCTCGGGGTCAGCCCCGGCAACATTGAAATAGCGCAGCGCCGTGTAGCGCAACGGCGTGGCGGCGGCGGTGTCACGCAGCATCCATTCGGTCATCAGCTTGGAAGCGCCGTAGGGGCTGGCGGGGCGGGTGGGCGCGTCCTCGCTGACTGGAACCCGGTCGGGTTCGCCGTAAACGGCGGCCGTCGACGAGAATATGAAGGACTCGATCCCAGTGCCGACGCAGGCTTCGATCAGGTTGCGGCTGGCGGCGGTGTTGTTGCGGTAGTACTTGAGAGGGTCGGCGACGGATTCGGGAACAACGATCGAGCCGGCAAAGTGCATCACGGCCTGGCAACCGTGCTCGCGAAGGGTCGCCTCGACCAGGCGGGTGTCGGCGACGTCGCCTTCGACGAACGGAACCCCATCGGGAACCAGCCGCCGCCAGCCCGTGGACAGATCGTCGATGACGACCGGACGCCAGCCGGCGTCCAAGAGGGCGAGCACCGCGTGGCTGCCGATGTAACCGGCGCCGCCGGTGATGAGGACGGTCGAAGATTGTGTCATGTGCCGGCCGGCCAGAGGATTCTGGAAGGTATCCAAAAAGAACAAACGGGTGGCACCGATTGTGATCGGCGGAATCGGGATTTGCAATTGGCAAAATTGAGGAAAAGTATGTCGACGATTTCCGGGGCGATCACACGTGTTGTGGGCACGATTTAGAATAGGAGTCGAACATTTTCTCCTAAGTCGTTCCGTTACCGCAATTTTTGCCCGACCATCTGGGTCGAGGACAGTCCGTTCCTCGATGTGCTCTTTCAGGGCCGTTCGCGAGAGTGTGGCGCGTGGCGGCGCCTCGAAACATCGGGATCCACTTTTGGTCCACAGCACCTATGGATCGAGCGGTCCAAGGATTTGCCAGGAATTCCAGCTATTAAAAGCTAAATGCTCACTGCCTGGATGATGACGAAATCACGGGGTTGCCGGCGAGTGATGGGGTTCATATCGCCGCGCCAGACGCGAAAAAAGTGGCCCTTGCCGAGTCAGGCGCACCGTTCGCCTGCATTTCCGGTGACGACTGAATCCCCGGTGTGTGGCCACCAAATCAACGGCGGCCTGTGACCAGCCGTCAGGTTCCCGCGATCATGATCCGCCATATATCGCCAAGATTATCGTGGATGAGCAGGACTGTGAAACAAACAAAATGAAAGGTCAGCGCCCAAGCAACGATTTTCCAGGGCCAGCTATTTTGGAAAACTTTCTTGCGTTGCTTGCCAAGTACGCGTTTCAGCGCCAGACCCCATAGGGAGGCACTCAAGACGCCGAGACTATGAAGAATTCCGAATACCAGGAATTCCACTGTCGTCCCATGCCACATGCCCACAATGACAAAAGTGACGACAACGGCAAAGACAAGACCCAGGCTCTGCCACTTTCTTTTTAGCCGCCGATGAACGGCAACGTTCAGGGGTAGGAAAATATAGTCCCTGATCCAATGACTAAAGGACATATGCCAGCGGTTCCAGAAATCCTGAAGGTTGCAGGCAAGGTAAGGTTTGTTGAAATTCTCAGGCATGGTTTGCATGCCGCACAGGGTGGCGATGGCAATCACCAGATCGGTATAACCGGCAAAATTCAGATAAAGATAAACCGGGTAGCCGTAAAAGACCGCAGCCCCATCCAGTATCGTGGCCGTGGGATGTTCCAACAAAGTCAGGCTGTGCGGGTAATAAAACAGGGGGGCAATCAAGAAGGCCTTGAGCATACCATTGATGCCCCTGTGCAAAGAGGCCAGTGCAGGCTCAAGCTGGGGACGACCAATCGCTTCCAGGCCCTGGCAAAAATTCGGATAGCGTTGTATCGGCCCGGCCAGGATTGTCCAAAAGGACAGCATGTAAACACCGTACCGCAGGGGCGATAACGGATATTCCCCGCAATTCCCGGCGTCGACGATTAAATGCAGCTGTCTGAACAGAATATAAGACAGGCCAACGATTGCCACCGGGTGATCCCAGAACTGTAGTGCTTCGAAGCCCGTGTAGCCGTTAAGGACCGAAAAGAACAAGACCTGCCAGACGATCACCAAAATAAGGGGGAGATTTGTCTGTCCGCGAGCATCGCCCCAGGCCCACCAGGTGGCGAGGTAGGGAGGCACCACGAAAAGGACCAGGAAAAACACCGCCCAGAGGTCCAGCCAGGTGGCAAGGAATGCCGTGCTTGCGACCGCCATCCAGATCAGGAACTGCCCCCTGAACGACGACCAGGCGACTAAAACGGAACCTGCCGCCAAGACGGCAAACCCCAGCCCATCGGCTGAAAAAGGCTCAATGGTTTCGATCATCGCTGATCGCTTTAATGGGAAATCCAGGCGCCGAGAGCATCGGCAATCAGTTTATGGCCGGTCGCATTAAAATGTGCGTCATTGTAGAAAATCAATTGTGGATCACCTGTCGCCCGCAAGGCATCAAGGGCATCAATTGTTGTAATGCCCCGTTCGTGAAGAGCTTTAGTGAAAAGGACATAAGGCTGGGCCGCGTCGTGGGTTTTGGGATCGAGCCCGAATGTTTTCAGATATGTGGCGAAGCGCACAGGGTAAAGGTGATGATGCGTGGGCAAAAGAACGACGGCGAATCGGCTGCCGAAGGCGCGGGCTACCTTGTTCTTCATGGCCAGGAGACGGTCGGCTGTGGATTGTGCAAGACCGTCAACGTGCTCTCGGCGATTTATTTTGACCAATTCCGCAGGGCCCCGATTGACTAAATCCACGTCCTGGACAAACCCTTTTGAACGCAGCCAATCCCTGGTTATTGGAATGGATACGAGGTGCGTTTTGATATAGCCGTACGAGGCGATATTGCGCAGCAGTAGGGACTTCAAGCCCAGGAAGGAAAAAACTCTGGGGCGCAAGAGGTTGCCAATTTTATTCATCAGTCGGTCGGCGGGAAGTTCAGCATTGAATTCTGCAGGTTCGCTTTCCGGCTCGCCCCCGGGCGGCGGCGGTGCCACCGTGCCATACTCTTGAAGGTGTTCATTCATAGAAAGAACGGCCAGAACCGTTTTCGGCCGATAACCCAATTCCGTCAATTTATCGAGTATACGGTTGTCCCTGGACAGGTCTCCTCCCAGTCCGGCGAGGTTTGCCGTAGGCAGGCCTATTTTATCCAGCAAGGCTGTGAAAACCAGGTTGTCCTCCACACCCATCCCGAATGTATTGGAATCACCGAAGACCCAAGTCTGATTAAGGTCCTGATCGAATTCCGCGTCACGGTCACGAAAACCGAATCGGTTCGTGGTGTTGAAAACGTCATAATTGGCCGGGCTAAAGCGGCGGATATTGAGATTGGGAAGGGTAAAATTGCCAAAATATGGATTGTTGCCAATCGCCTTGGGAGACAGGTCCCGCCATTCGGGAAAGAGCACGGTCCTGACGACGATTTCAAAGCTACCGAATAGGGCAAACCCCAACAAACCGACGGTCATAATGCTCCATACGAAGCCCCTATTTTTTCGTGGAAGGGCTTGAGTTGACGGAAAATTATTTGGCGTATTCAAAATTGCTGATAGGCGATGACCGCCACCTCTGAAGAAGAAAGTGCGAGCAAAACAAATACCGCAACCTTCAGAAAAAACCAGGTAAGTGAAATTACGTTGCCCAAATTTTGCTCCTTTTGCATGTGGGTGCCGATAACAATGCGCTACCGACTGAATACTTTAGTGTTTCATTCCATCCCGGATGTTCTTTGGATTGTCGCGCCCGCCCGGGTTAATGCGGCTCTAACTTTCGATGACCATGGGGACAATTTTTGGCACAAAGGAGGGCAGGTCCAGGCGCCAGAGAGAGGCCCCATCCTGATCTTCGCCAGCCGACGCGAAACCCAATTTTGAAAAGTGATCTTTCACCAGATTGTTCCGCCGGGTTGGAATGTAACGCCCGACCAGTCTTTTGGCGCCACCGACTTTCGCGGCGGCGACTATGGTGTTGAGCAGGCCTTCCTCCACACGACGCCCCAGTACACGGCAACTCATCAACCAGGTATCGATCTCCCAGTCTTCGCCCGCGGCCCGGCAAATGGCGACGCTGATGATGCCATTATCGCCGAAACTATCCCGCAGGCGGGCTTGAAAGGTTCTGATGGCATCATCGCGTTCAAATGCCTTGACCTGAACTTCCGTGTACCTGCGGGTCGTCAGGTTGAACTGGTTGGACTTATTGATCAACTGCGTCACCCGTGAACGGGACGCGCCGTCGCAGGGCTTGACTGTCAAGGTCATGTCAAGCGATGCGAGATATTCTCCCAGATCGCGGGTCTTGGTCTTGACCTGCAAGCGTTTGGCGTCGGCATGGTAGAGGCTTACCCGGGCGCGATCCTCTTCTGAAAAAGACACCGCGTCAAAATAACCCGCAGATAACAGCATGCGGGGATAATAGGCGGGATCCAGGGGCAGTTCGGGCACGGCGACCATCGGCAAGGCGGCACGAACCTGGGCGCGTTCAGCCGGGTTGTCATCCAAGAACACCAAACTATCAAGCCCGATATTGATGCTCTTGGCGATGGCTTCAATATTGCTCGCCTTGTCCTCCCAGTTGGCCTGGAAAACCGTAATGTGGCCTTCTTTAATCAGCATTTCCGGGTGTTTGCGGAAGGGCTGGCGGGCCGTATCGTCTTCATTCTTGGAACACACCGCCAGAATGATGCCGCGTTCCTTCAAGGCCAGGGCCATTTGCTGCACGGCAAGGAAGGCCTCGCCTGCGGGGTCGCCCTGCCCCAGGATAATTCCATCGAGGCCATCATCGCCAATGACCCCTCCCCAAATCGTGTTGTCCAGATCGAGAACCAGGCAGCGCCGGGCAAGGCCTACCAGCGCCCCAAGCAATCGGCCCACGTAATCCGCATATAGGGGCAAGGCGTTCTGGGAAAAGGGCAGCTTTGCCAAATACCACAGCACCGGATCATGCCAATGGTCCAGGCCGACGGTCGCCGCCAATTGCGCCACATCCAGCAGAAAAATCTGCTCGCGTCTGACCAGTTCGACAAGGCAATGGTTAAAGGCCGTGGTTTGCGCAATTTCGGAAAATTCGTACAGGGCGTCGAAATTGCCGAACAGGGGCTCGGGTATGGGGGCCAGCGATTGCACGATCACCGTCGCGCCACAGGTTTTTGAAATGGCCTCGCTGAGTTCCTTGAGATAGGACAGCGCCGCATTGGCCCCTTGATGCAACGGCAAGCCGCGCTGGTCCAGCGCCAGCAATACAACATCGGGCCTGGCGCGATAGAGGCCCGATCCCGGGTCAAAAACCTGTTGCGCCACCTGGGCGAAGGGGACTTCGGTCACGTCCAGCGCCAATCCGTGGCGTAGGCCCGTGGCCGTCAGGGCCGGCTTCAAAAAATCAGCGGTTCCGTTGCTCAGAATAGCCAGTCGAAGGGGCTTCAGGGAATCTTCGATTCCCCGGGATGGCAACGCTTTATACAACCGGGTCAGCTGGTTGTTGTCCAACCCGTGGGTCGCCAACTGACGGAGCATCATTCCGCCGGGTTCGGGGTCGGCGGCGATCGCCGTGCAACGCTCTTTGAAATCCGCCGGCGCGGGTGCCAGCCAGGGTAAATTCGTGACGCCGAATTTCATGAAGGCAATCCGCCTGGTGCGTCAATAATCTCAATCGTGCCAAAGCCCGCGATCTGATAAAAAGACACTTTGCACTCCCCGAACAGGATCGCTTCTTTTGGCTCGGAAACGCGAAACAATCGGTGCCCGGCCTGTTCGATGGTGGCGATGGTTTGGTCCAGGCCTTCGGTGGTGTAGCAGGTGTGGTAGATCAGCGCGTCCTGACGACCGATGATGGTGTCGATGGGCGAGGCGCCTTCCGCGGGTGAGACGGCTTCCACATCGGGCATGTCGTCTGCGGCGCACATCAGCAGATTAACGTTCTGCTCGGGATCATAAACCGGTTCGCCGATGACGTAGCCGAGATCTTTCAGAAAGGCGCCCGCCTTCTCCACGTTCCGGACAGCAAGGCCCGAGCGGTGAAAACGCAGCCCAAACACATTCATCGGGCTTTCTCCAACACGTATGCCACATTGATCGGAAGGTTGAGACGGCGGCTTTCTTCCAGGCTTTTGCCAAAGTAAGCCCCGGTGTAACTTTCCCGAACCTCAAGTCCCGCCGAGTTAATCATCGCCGTCACCTCGTCAGGATTTCGGTACAGGTAGATATGATCGATGGCGGGCGCATTTACGCAGGTGGTGATGAAAATGTGAGTCTCCGGCCCGGCCAGACCGGCAATGCGGGCGAGAAAGTCCTGCGGCCGTTCGACATGTTCGAGAACCTCACCCATGACGATGGCATCGAAGGGGCCGTCGGACACTGTGCTCTGAAGAAAGTCACTTTCCATGATTTCGACGGGTCGGTTTTCCTTGGGGAAATGATGGCCGACGATCTTGCGAGTCAATTCGACACTGGTTTTGCTGATGTCGACTCCGGTGAAGCGGTCGAAGGTCCCCTGCTTCATGGCGGACATGAAATAGAAACCATGCCCGGGACCAATTTCCAGGTAATGCCCGGTCTTCTCCCGGGGCAGGCTTTTGAGGAAGAAGCGGCGCATCTCCACATGGTTGGGCCAGATGAAGGCGGTGAAGGCGAGACCATGCATATAGCGCGTCATATACTCTTTGTTGAAGTAGACGCTATCGGCGACTTCAGCGAAGGTGCTGTGACGATAGGCTTTTGTGCGCATGAAGTTCAGTTGTTCCTGGAAAGTGTCATCAAGAATGGTCCGATAACATTCGACCAATTCCGGCATATCCACGCCACCATCCAGGCAGTAGGTGATATAGTCCGACAGTTCCCGGACCTCATCCTCCGTCAGGCTGGCCAGCGCTGGGTCCAGGAACCCCTGATGCATGCCGTTTTCATCCAGAATACCCTGGCGAAAATCGGCGATATGGGGAGTGTTTGAAAGGATGGATGTCACGGTTGGTGTCTCGGTTTCGACTTGCGTTCGATCGCTAACATTGACGCCAAAAATATTTCCGACAAACCGGCGACAGGGGCGACATCCACCGGCCTTGTCTACTTAACCTTTACTCTCGATAAGGGCGACCATTTCCCCGACATTCGTGAGGTTCGAAATTTCCGAAACGGATAACCTGATTCCGAAGGCTTCTTCGACGGTTACGATGACACGGATGTGGCTGAGGCTGTCCCACTCGTCGACGTCGTGGGCCGAAAGTTCGGGTGTCGCGACGACGTCGTCGTTGTCAAAGATTTCCTGAAAAATCTCCGTTAATCTATCGTACGTGTTCATGGTCGATCTCTCATTGGCGATAAGTCCGGCACGTTACAAACTTACCGAATGGAGCGCCAGCGTTTCGTAAGATCCCGTGACCGGTTATCTGGTTTGGGGCGGCCGTTGAACCGGTACTTGTAGACCCACGACCGACGCCCCTTGATGCTGACACGAACGCCCAACCCGGTGCGCCCGGGGACGCCGGGTCTGGTGGCGGAGGGTGAAACCACGCAAGGACCGCCGATGATCGAGGAACGTCTATTCGCAACCCTGGAAGAAGCAGCCCTAGCCCTGGGCCGGGACCTGGCGCGGTGCCTGGGCGATGCCCTCGCCGCGCGGGGCCGGGCGACGGTGGCGGTGTCGGGCGGACGGACGCCGGAGTTGATATTCCCGGCGCTGGCTGGGGCGGGGTTGGATTGGGAGCGGATTTCCGTGACCCTCACAGACGAGCGCTGGGTCGGCGCCGACGACGATGACAGCAACGAGGGCCTGACGCGGCGCCTGCTGTTGACCGGCGGCGCGGCGGCGGCGCGGCTCGTCGGCCTCAAGACCCCGGCGCGTTCCCCGCAGGAGGGATTGGCGGCCACGGCGGCGCGGCTCGATGCCCTCAATTGGCCCCTGGACGTGGTCTTTCTGGGCATGGGCGAGGATGGTCACGTGGCGTCCCTGTTTCCCGGCGACGACGGCTGGGGCGGCGCGATGGGCCGCTGCGTCGCGGTGGCGGGCGACGACCGACGGAGTCCGCGGATGAGCCTGACCCCGGCGGCGCTGCTTGATGCCCGGCGGGTCCTCCTGATCCTCGGCGGCGCGGCCAAGGGCCGGGCCCTGGACGCGGCAAAGCGTCCCGGCTCCGTGGCCGACCTGCCGGCGCGACTGGTGGTGCGCCAGGCTCGGGTTCCGATGACCATCTACCGGGCGCCGTGAGACCGTAGGGCGGTGCTGCCGGCAGGTGAGGTCCAAGGAACGGTTACCGGAGGCGGCTGCCCGGTGTAGTGTC
>JAJFIG010000197.1 GCA_021775195.1 Rhodospirillales bacterium
TAGCGGATCACCGCCGGACGAGCGCAGACGGGGCATTTTCGGCCCTTCAGCGGGACCACGTTTTCTGCCTCCGGCGGCACCGATTTATCCCTGCTCATCGCTTCCCCCCGCGCCCTCGGTAGTGACCTCGAAGGCGTCCGCCGCCAGGGTTCCGTCAGCGACTAGCCGCAGTGCCCGGCCGAGGCGCTCCTCCACGTCTCCGCGGGCCGCAGTGCCCTCCAGGGCCTCGGCCACCGCCGGCGCCGCCCGTATCGTGACCTCCTTGCCGGGCTCCACCCTGGCCGCCCGCGCCGCGCCCCGCAGGGCCTCGAGGGCTACCGTCGTCGGCGACTTGACGCGCCCGGTGCCAGCGCAGGCCGGGCAGGCCCCGGCAAGGATGGCGGCCAGGGGCTCGCGTTGGCGCCGGCGGGTCATCTCCACCAGCCCCAGGCGGGTGAAGTTGCCGACGAAAGTAGGGCAGGGATCGGCTGCGACCGCGCCCCGCAGGGCCTCCAGGACCTCGGCTCCATGATCGTGCCGGCGCATGGGCACGAAGTCGACAGCCAGCAGGCCGCCCAGGTTGCGCAGCCGTGCCTGGCGGGCGATCTCTTCCGCCGCCTCCAGGTTTGTGCGCAGGGCGGTTTCCGCCGCATTGCCGCCCCCGCCGCCGGTGTTGACGTCGATGGCGATCAGCGCCGCCGTCTCCTCGATGATGATGGAGCCACCCGACGGCAGCCCGACCACCGGCGCCAGGGCGGCGTCGATCTGTTCCTCGATGCCGTAGTTTTCGAACAGGGGTTCGGGGCCGTCATGACGTACCAGGTGGGGGGCCAGGTCGGGCACCACGCCCTCGCAATAAGCGCGCAGGCCGGCCAGGGTCTTGCCGTCATCGACGACGACCCGGGCCAGTTCGAAGCCCGCTCCGTCGCGCAGCATCCGGCTGATCGTGTCGACGTCCCGGTGCACGCAGGCCGGTGGGTCGTTGTCTTTGCGCCGTTCCACGACGGCGGCCCAGGTGCTGCGGAGTCCGGCAACGTCGGCGGCGAGGAGTTCGTCCTCGGCCCCGGCCGCCGCCGTCCGTACGATGAAGCCCTCTCCCTCTTCCGCCAATCGTTCCAGCAGGCCCTCCAGGCGGTCCCTCGGGGCCATGGCGATGCGCCGCGACAGGCGGATATCGGACTGCCCCGGGGTCAGGACCAGATAACGGCCGGCCAGCGTCAGACGGGCCGTGAGCTTGACCCCCTTGTCGGCGGTCGCGTCGCTGAGCACCTGCACCAGGACCGTATCGCCCTCGCTGGCATAATCGGTGATCCGGTCGCGCTCGGCCCCGTCCCGCCCCCCGGAGGGGCGGGCATCGGGGAGCGCCAGGAACCCGGACCGCGGCTGCCCGACATCGATGAAGGCCGCCTGAACCCCCGGCAGAACCCGCTCGACCCGGCCCAGGTAGATATTGCCGACGACGCTGTCCTCCTCGCCCCGAATCAGGGTTATCTCCCTCAGGTTACCCTGTTCGACGACGGCAACACGGGTTTCCCCCGGCGACACATTGATCAGCAGGTCGGCGCTCAGCATGGTCGTTTATCTCAATCCCTTGAGCAGCGCCGCGGTCTCGAACAGCGGCAGGCCGACGACGTTGGAGTACGACCCGTTGATCCGGCGCACGAAAGCCGCCGCCCGTCCCTGGATGGCGTAGGCCCCGGCCTTGCCCCGCCATTCGCCGGTACCGATGTAATCCGCGATATCGGCCTCCTCCAGGCGCTTGAAGGCCACTGCCGTGGTCACCAGCCGGTGGTGAGGGCGCCCGGCGCCATTGATGACGCATACCCCCCCGTACACCGTATGCCGCCGCCCCGACAGCAACCCCAGGCAGCGCCGGGCCGTGGCCTCGTCGTCGGTCTTCGGCAGCACCCGGCGACCGCAGGCGACCACCGTGTCGGCCCCCAACACCAGGGCACCGGGAAATCCTTCTGCGACATGCCGGGCCTTGGCTTCGGCCAGCCGTTCGGCAAGCCGCCGGGGCAGTTCCCGGCGCACCGGCGTTTCATCCACGCAAGCGGGAACAACCTCGTCGGGCACGATGCCGATCTGGCGCAAGAGATCCAGCCGCCTGGGCGAGGCCGAAGCGAGGATCAGGCGCGGACTCCCCGAACTGGCCATCCCGGATTTCCCCAGGCGCGATTATTTGAAGCGGAAGGTAATCCGACCCTTGGTCAGATCGTAGGGCGTCATCTCGACGCTGACTTTATCACCGGCAAGCACGCGGATGCGGTGCTTGCGCATCTTGCCCGCCGTATGGGCAAGTATTTCGTGGTCGTTTTCCAGCTTCACCCGGAACATGGCGTTGGGCAGCAGCTCGGTGACGACCCCAGTGAACTCGAGAGCTTCTTCTTTCGCCATTACTCCACCGTTTAACGTTGCCAGGGCGGCCAGAAAGTGGCGATCTCTGACCGTCCGGTCAAGTGTTTTCCGTCCCGATTCGGAAATGATTCCCAAAAAAGAGCCATTACGGCGTATTCCCGCGGCCTCAGAGATCGGCAAGGGTTCCCATGGGGAAGCGTTCCAGGATCCGCGCCATCAACTGTTCACGCACCTGGCGGTAGGCCTCGAGCCGCACCTCGCGGTTGCCCTCCACGATGCTGGGGTCGAAGGTGTTCCAGAATTCCACCT
>JAJFIG010000198.1 GCA_021775195.1 Rhodospirillales bacterium
CCTCACAACCGGCGAATGCGTTGCAGGGGCGGATCGTCGACTGGATCAGCGGCAACTACAACTACAAGATGGGTGTCGCCAAGGTGAAGAAAATCGGTGTTTCACCGTACAAGCACACCTTCCGGTCCATGTCGTTCGCGCCAAGGGACATTATTTGACCGACGACACACCTGCCGGCCCGGGACCTGTTACGGGTCCCGGGCCGGAGGCGTGTTTGGTGTGGTGTTTACAACAAGTGCATCCACCCCAAGGGAGTCACTCGTTTGGAATCTGCATTGACCAGTGAACGGAATTCCGTTGCCGGCACGCCGGCAATCGGCACAGGCGAGACGACCACCGTGGACACGGTTGGCTCCGTCCTGGGCCGGATTCTTAAAGACGGCATAGATATCCACCGCTGCATGGCGGCACGGGCTCTGGGCCGGATCGCCGATCCGGTGACGCTCGGGGCACTGATCGCGGCGTTGAAGGATGAGGACGAGGACGTGCGCATGGATGCCGCCGGCGCCCTTGCCCGGATCGGCGATGCGCGCTCCCGCGAGGCACTGCACTGGAGCCTGATCAACGATCCGTGCGCCGAGGTCAAGCTGGCGGCCATGGATACCTTGGCCCAGTTCGGGGCCGACGACCTGATCCCGCTGTTGCGTCGCCTGGTGCAAGGCCGGGCCGACGACGTCGCCTGGGACGAAGAGGCCTTCTACGACGGCGGCTGGGATGACTGGACCGATATCCAGGTCAAGGCCATCCAAGCCCTGGCCCTCCTGGGCGCCGAGGAGGCGGTCCCCGAAATCGTATCCGCCATCGATGACGAGTTCGGCCAGGAGTTGACCGATGTTGGGTTCAAAGTGCTGGCAGGCCTGGGTGAACCCGGCGTCAAGGCGCTGACGAATTTCCTCGATGACAAGAGCGAGCGCCGGCGGCGGCGTGTCGCGGCGGCCCTTGGCGGTGTCGACGCCGAACTGGCGGATGCCGCCCTGGCCCGGGCTCTGGCGGACCCATCCAAGGATGTTCGCCTGATGGCGTCGCGATCCCTGGCCCGCCACGACCCGGCGGACGGGCGGCTGGCCGCTCTGTTCGATGACGCCGACCCGGAGGTCCGGGCCGAGGCGGCGCGGATTTGCGGTGTTCGCTATCCGCAAAAGATCGACACCCTGCTCAACGACCCCGACACGGGGGTACAGACAGTGGTTCTTGGCGTCCTTGCCGAGGAACCGGAGACATTGGCGGCGGACGTCGTGGCCGACCGCATCCGGTTGCGCCTGCATGGCGCCGATGAAAAGGTGGCGGCGGCGGCGACAGCGGCGCTGGCGGCGCTGGACCCGGCCGGAGCCTTTGACGATCTTTCGGCGGCGGCGGGTGATGGCAAGCGCCCCCTCGAGGTCCGGCTGGCGGCGCTCCGGGGCCTGGCCACCATCGGCGGCGACGATGTGGAGCGGGTGCTGGCGGAACTCGCCGGCGACGACCAGCGCCAAGTCCGTCTCGATGCCTTGTCGGCGTTGGCGGCCAGGGCGGGTGGTGATAATCCGTGGCCCAATTTTTCCGGCGATACCCTGCTGGCGGCTCTGGGCGGTGACCTGGTCCCCGCACCCGAGACCGCGGACGATGACGATGAGCCGCGGGCCGAGCCGGTTTCCAGTGAGCCCGAGGATAAACCGGCGGCGGCCTCCGCCGACGGCGCCGAGGATGAAGAGCCCACTGGCGACGACGAGGCGTTTCCCCTTTCGACCCTGCAATCGATGCTCGGCGCCGACGCGGCGGGAGCGGAGATCAATCAGAAACGCGAAGAGGGAATCGAGCTGACGGGCGATGACATGGAACGCCTGGCCCTGGCCCAACGGTCGCCGAAGAAGAAGGCCGTCCCGGTGGTTCCCACCGTTGCTGCCCACGACGATGTGCGGCGCTTTGCGGCGCGCCTGCTGGGCGACCTGCGCCACGACGTGGTGGCGGAGGCCCTTGCCGGGGTTCTGGCGGACGAGGACCGGGAGGTGCGCCTGGCCGCCGTCGATTCTCTGGCCCGCATCGGCGAGGGACCGGCATCCCTGCCGGTGGTGGCTGTGGAGGCCCTTTTCGAGGCGGCGGGCCACGTGGAACCGGAAATGCGCCTGCTTGCCGTGCGCGCCTTGGGAAAGGCGGGCGGTGACGGCGTTGCCGAGGTCGTGGCGGCGCGGCTAGCCGATGACGACGGCTTCGTCCGCGCCGAAGCGGTCGGGGCGCTGTCGGAACTCGGCGCCGGCGGGGACAGTGTCGTGGCGCTGTTCGATGACCCCGAGCCCGGGGTGCGGCTGGCGACGGCGCGCGCGGTGGCGGTGGTGGGCAGCAGCGGGACACTGGACCAATTGGTCGATTTCGCCTTTGCCTTCAAGGGTTATCATAGACGCGAGGCAGGCCGGATCCTGCGGGGCGTCGACGCCGAGGCGGCCAACGCCCGTTTCGTCGATGTTCTCAACGACACCGACCAGATGAGTTCTTGGCAAGTGGCCATTGAGGCCCTCGAGGAGCTGAACGCGTCGGTTGCCGGCATCCCTGGACAGACCGAGGCCGTGAGTGCCCGGGAAATAGGAGACGCAACCTCATGAAACTCAAAACGCTTTTGGCGTGGCTTGCGATCGCTGTCGCGGCGACGATCGCCTTCCCCAACGACGGTGAAGCGAAGAAGAAGGCGAAGTACAAGGAAATGGACGTTGCCGATGGCGGAGCCATCAGCGGCAAGGTCACCTTCGACGGCGCCCTTCCCGACGACGCGGTGGAGAACATCCTCATCACCAAGAACCCGGACGTCTGCGGCAAGGGCGAGCGGGAGGTGATCTGGATCGACGTCAAGGACGGCGCCCTCCGGGGAACCTTCGTCTTCATCGACAAGATCAAGAAGGGCAAGAAGTGGGACAAGCCCAAGGGCGGCAACTACCTGATCAACCAGGAAGGCTGCCGCTTCCGGCCGTGGGCGCAGGTGATCCGGCCAGGCCCGGTCACCATCCGCAACAGCGACAAGGGCGTGCTCCACAACATCAACACCCGCGAGATGATCGGGGTCGAGAAGGGCCGGGTGGTCAAGCGAACCATGTTCAACTTCGGCCAGCCCGACCCGGGTGATATCGAACAGACGATCAAGCCCCGGCGGTCGTCCTTCATCGGCATCAACTGCGAGGCCCACAACTTCATGTTCGGCTTCATGATGGCACCGAAAAATCCCTATGCGGTGGTGGTCGGCGACGACGGCAGCTTCAGCCTCGATAACGTCCCGCCGGGGAAATACACGGTGAAGGCCTGGCATCCGCGCCTGGGAATCAAGAAAACCAAGGTGACGGTGGCGGCGGGCGGCAAGGCTGAAGCCAGCTTCACGTTCGGGAAGTAAGGCAAACGCGTAACCAACCGGGGAACGGGTGGGGATGACAGACAAACGGCACATCGGCCCCATGGCCGTGCTGGGGTTGGCAGGCGCCGCAGTGCTTGCCCTGACCCTCGTTTCGGCGCCGGCGTCGGCCCAGGAGGTCAACGAATACCGCCAGTTCATGGGCCTGGATTCGCGCAAGCTGATCTGGTTCCTGGCCCAGATGCACCTGTTCTTCGGGGCCTTCGTCCTCGGGGTGCCGCTCTTTGCCGTGATCATCGAGATCGTTGGCTGGCGCAACAACGACGCCCGTTTCGACAAGCTCGCCTACGAGTTCACCAGCCTGCTGAGCGTCGCCTACGCGACAACGGCGGCGCTGGGCGGGCTGCTGGCCTTCGCGCTGTTCACCCTCTATCCCACCTTCATGGGCTATATGGCAGGCGTCTTCAAGGACGTCATGTTCATGTACGCCCTGCTGTTCTTCGGCGAAACCTTCGCCCTCTACCTCTACTACTACGGCTGGAAATGGATGGCGGGGCGCCAGCCCTTCCACCCCAACGTCCGGCGGTTCTTCCAGGTCCTGGGCGCTGCCATCATCGCCCTGGCGCTGGTGTTCTTCTTCGGCGGCTTTGGACCCGAGATGCGGGGCGATACCCGCACCTTCATGACCCTGCTTTACATTCTGCCGACGGGCGCCGGACTGATGATCATCCGCGACGCCAAGAGCGCCCACATCATGATCGGCATCCTGCTGAACGTCGTCGGCACGGCGATCATGCAGCTCGCCAACAGCTGGGCCGGGTTCATGATGAGCCCCGCCGGGGTCAACGAGGCCGGGCAGATGATCGGGACCGTGTGGCAGGCCTTCGAGAACATCCTGGCGACGCCGGTCGCCATCCACCGGATGCTCGGCAACCTCGCCTTCGGCGGGCTGGTCGCCGGCTCCTACGCGGCGGTCAAGTTCATCGGCGCCAAGACGGCGGAGGAAAAGGCCCACTACGACTGGATG
>JAJFIG010000199.1 GCA_021775195.1 Rhodospirillales bacterium
AGATTCTCATGCCGGCCCTGTCGCCGACCATGACCGACGGGACCCTGGCCAAATGGCACAAGCAGGAAGGGGACGCGGTGGAGAGCGGCGATGTCATCGCCGAAATCGAAACCGACAAGGCGACCATGGAGGTCGAAGCCGTCGATGAAGGCACCATCGGCCGGATTCTGGTTGCCGAGGGCACCGAAGGGGTCCCCGTGAACCAGGCCATCGCCCTCCTGCTCGAGGAAGGCGAGGACGCCTCGGCCCTGGACGCAACAGCTGCCGCTTCACCGCCGCCACCAGCCCCGGAACCGGCAGCTCCGCCCGCGCCGGCACCCGCCGCCGCCCCCGTGCCGGCACCGGCACCAGCCGCTACACCGGCACCGGCGGCAACATCGGGCGCCCGCATTTTTGCCAGCCCCCTGGCCCGCCGCATGGCCGGACAAAACAACCTCGACCTCGGCGCCATCAGCGGCAGCGGTCCCCACGGCCGCATCGTCAAGCGCGACATCGAGGCGGCCCTGGCGTCCGGCGTCCCGGCTACACCGCCACCAGCGGCCGTAGCACCGGCGCCGGCGCCCGCCGCCGCTCCACCGGCGGCAACGGCTCCGGCTCCGGCGATGGATACGGGGCAGGCCTATACCGAGGTCCCCAACAGCACCATGCGCAAGGTGATCGCCCGCCGGCTGTGGGAATCGAAACGCGACATGCCGCATTTCTATCTCACCATGGACTGCGAGGTGGATGCGCTTCTCGCCCTGCGCAAGGACCTGAACGCCCGGTCGCCGGAAGGCGAGGGCGCCTACAAGATTTCGGTGAACGATTTCATCATCCGCGCCGTTGCCCTGGCCCTGCGCCAGGTGCCGGCGGCCAACGTCTCGTGGAGCGAGGACGCCATCCGCCGCTTCGACGACGTCGACGTCTCCGTCGCCGTGGCCACCCCGGCGGGCCTGATCACGCCGATCATCCGCAATGCCGACGGCAAGGGCCTCGCCGCCATCTCCGGCGAAATGAAGGACCTGGCGGTCCGCGCCCGCGAGGGCAAGCTCATGCCCGAGGAATTCCAGGGCGGCGGTTTCACCATCTCCAACCTCGGCATGTACGGGGTCAGGGAGTTCGCCGCCATCATCAATCCGCCCCAGTCCTGCATCCTGGCCGTCGGCGCCGGCGAACAGCGTCCCGTGGTCAAGGACGGGGCGCTGGGCATCGCCACGGTGATGTCGTGCACGCTCTCGACCGACCACCGTTCGGTCGACGGGGCCGTCGGCGCCGAGTTCCTGGGCGCCTTCAAGCGGCTCATCGACGAGCCCCTGACCATGCTGCTGTAAGGAGCATCCCATGGCCGAAACATCCTTTGACATCATTGTCATCGGCGGTGGCCCCGGCGGCTACGTGACCGCCATCCGCGCCGCCCAACTGGGCATGACGGCCGCGGTCGTCGAACGGGAACACCTGGGCGGCATCTGCCTCAACTGGGGCTGTATTCCGACCAAGGCGTTGTTGCGCACCTCCGAGGTCTATCACCTGATGAAGAATGCCGGCGATTTCGGCCTTACCGTCGGCGACATCGGTTTCGACCTGAAAAAGGTCGTCAAGCGGTCCCGTTCCGTCGCCAGGCGCCTGAGCGGCGGCGTCGCCCACCTGCTGAAAAAGAACAAGGTGACGGTCTTCGACGGGCAGGGGCGCCTCGCCGGCAACGGCGGCGTCCTGGTCGAGAAGGACGGCAAGGAAGTGGCCAACCTGAAAGCCCCCCATATCGTCCTCGCCACCGGCGCCCGGGCCCGCACCCTGCCGGGCATGGAGCCCGACGGCAAGCTGATCTGGACCTACAAGGAAGCCCTGGTTCCCGATCTCGTGCCCAAGTCGCTGCTGGTCATCGGATCCGGCGCCATCGGCATCGAGTTCGCCAGCTTCTTCAACGACCTCGGGTCCGACGTCACGGTGGTTGAGGTCCTGCCCCGCGTTCTTCCCGTCGAGGACGAGGAAATCTCCGCCTTCGCCGACAAGGCATTCCGCAAGCAGGGCATGACCATCCATACCTCGGCCACCGTCACCGCCCTGAAAAAGGGCGCCGACAGCGTCACCGCGACGATCGAGGCGGGCGGCAAGTCGACGGACATCACCGTCGACCGAGTTATTCTGGCCGTCGGCATCGTCGGCAATGTCGAGGACATCGGCCTCGAGGGCACCAAGGTCGTGGTCGACAGGACCCACATCGTCATCGACGAATGGTGCCGGACCGGGGAGCCCGGCGTCTACGCCATCGGCGACCTGACGGGCCCGCCCTGGCTCGCCCACAAGGCCAGCCACGAAGGCATCATCTGCATCGAGAAGATCGCCGGCGAGGCCGACGTGCACCCCCTGGACACCAGCCGCATCCCCGGATGCACCTACTGCCGCCCCCAGGTCGCCAGCGTCGGCATGACCGAGGCGGCGGCAAAGGAAAAGGGGCACGAACTCAAGGTCGGCCGCTTCCCCTTCGTCGGCAACGGCAAGGCCATTGCCCTGGGCGAACCCGAGGGCATGGTCAAGGTCGTCTTCGACGCCAAGACCGGGGAACTGCTGGGCGCCCACATGGTCGGCGCCGAGGTCACCGAACTGATCCAGGGCTACGCCATCGCCAAGACCCTGGAAACCACCGAAACCGATCTGATGCACACCGTCTTCCCGCACCCGACCCTATCGGAGATGATGCACGAGTCCGTCCTTGACGCGTACGGCCGTGCCATCCATTTCTAGACCATGAGCAAAGTCCAGCCCCTGAAGCAAAATACCGAACGGTTGCGCAAGCCGCCGTGGATCAGGGTCAAGGCGCCGACGTCGGAGGCCTATGGCGAATCCCGCCGCCTCGTGCGCCAGCACGGCCTGCATACGGTCTGCGAGGAGGCGGCGTGTCCCAACATCGGCGAGTGTTGGGCACGCAAGCACATCACGGTGATGATCCTGGGCGACACCTGTACCCGGGCCTGCGCCTTCTGCAACGTCAAGACCGGCCGTCCCGGCGCCGTCGACCCCCTGGAGCCCGAAAACCTGGCCACGAGCGTCGCAACGCTCGGCGCCAAACACGTGGTCGTGACATCGGTCGACCGGGACGACCTGGACGACGGCGGCGCCAACCAGTTCGTGCTCTCTATCCAGCGCATCCGCGAGGCCTCGCCCGAAACCACCATCGAGGTCCTGACCCCCGATTTCCGCAACAAGGACGGGGCCCTGGAGAAGGTGATCGCGGCCAAGCCCGACGTCTTCAACCACAACCTGGAAACCGTGCCCCGGCTCTACGCCGCCATTCGTCCGGGGGCGCGGTACTTTCATTCGCTGCGCCTTCTCGATGAAGCCAAGCGCCTGGACCCGAACGTCTTCACCAAATCGGGGATCATGGTCGGCCTGGGCGAGGAGCGCGCCGAGGTCCTGCAGGTGATGGACGACCTGCGCTCGGCCAAAGTCGATTTCCTGACCATCGGCCAGTACCTGCAGCCGACCCCGCGCCACGCCCCGGTGGCGGCCTTCATCACC
>JAJFIG010000200.1 GCA_021775195.1 Rhodospirillales bacterium
CAGCGCATCGTGGCGGTATTATTTCTGCTCCTGGCGGGCGTGCCGGCAAACGCCGCCGAGGAACTTGTGGTCGATCTGTCGAAATCCATCGTCGCGATCACCGCCGGCTTCACCGGATCGGACCTGCTCTTGTTTGGCGCCACCGACGGCGAGGGCGACGTGGTCGTGGCCGTAAGGGGCCCCTTGCGCAATGAGGTCGTGCGCCGCAAGAAGCGGGTGGCCGGCGTCTGGGTCAACGGCTCGCAGGTCATGTTTCAGGATATCCCCGGCTTCTACGCCTTGGCCGCCAACCGGCCCGTTGACGAGTTCCTGCCCGAGGAAGTTGCTTCCGTTAATCAGATCGGCGTCAAGCACCTGCAGTTGCAGCCCCATTGGGAGCAGGAGGTGGTGGAGAATTATGAAGCCTTCCGCGAGGCCCTGATCCGCAATAAACAACGCCAGGGCCTCTACAGCCCTCAACTCGGCAACGTCATCTTCCTGAGCAGCCGGCTTTTCCGGACTCAGATACATTTCCCCGCCACCGTTGCCGTCGGTACGTACGGCATCGATACCTACCTGATTCGCAAAGGGGAAGTTGCGAGCGTCAAGACGACGTTGCTGAATGTGCGAAAATTCGGTTTCGAGGCGGGCGTATTCGATTTCGCCCACCGTCACGCGTTGGCCTATGGCGTGCTTGCCATTTTTATTGCGGCGATGGCAGGATGGTTGGCGGGTGTCATCTTCCGTAAAGCCTGAGTCCCGATGACCAATGAAGTGAATGAAGTGAGCGAAACCAGCGACACCGAAATGACGGCCACTCCCGACGGGGGAAGAACCTTCCTTTGTGTCGTGGACGATAGCGAGGAACTGGCACAGGCCTTGCGCTTCGCCTGTCGCCGGGCCATGCGCTCGGACGGCCGCGTCGCCCTCCTCTATGTGATCGAACCGGCCGAATTCCAGCACTGGATGTTCGTCGGCGATCTGATGCAGGAGGAACGCCGCACCGAAGCCGAGGAGATGCTTCAGGTCGTCGCTTCCGTCGTTCAAAAACGAACCGGGACGACGCCTGTCGTTTATATCCGCGAGGGCAAAATCGCCGAGGAATTGATCAATTTGATCGACGAGGAAACAGAAGGTATCTCGGTGCTGGTTCTCGGGGCCGCGACGGGCCCCGACGGGCCTGGTCCTCTGGTTACCTACCTGGTCGAAAAAATGGCCAGCCGGCTGCGCATCCCGATCACCATCGTCCCCGGTTCGCTCACCGACGACGAAATCGACGCCATTTCCTGACCGAAAACCATCGCCGGTTTCAGTCCGGCGCCGGCGCCGTTAACCCACCGCGGCGCGCAAAGCACCGATGGCCGCTTTGTAGTCACCACCCGAGAAGACAGCACTGCCGGCGACCAACACATCGCCACCCGCGCCGGCTACGGCACCGGCGTTATCGACGTTGATGCCTCCATCAACCTCCAACTCGATCGCCCGGTCGCCGATCATCCCGTGAATTTGGCGGATCTTGTCCACTTGAGAATCGATGAAGGCCTGCCCGCCGAATCCCGGGTTGACCGTCATGACAAGGATCAGGTCGACTTTGTCGATCACATACTCGATCACCGACGCCGGTGTGCTGGGATTCAGCGACACGCCCGCCTTTTTCCCCAGGGAACGGATGACCTGCAAGCTCCGGTCCAGGTGGACGCCGGCTTCGGCGTGAACCGTTATGATGTCGCTGCCAGCGTTCGCGAACGCCTCCAGATAGGGGTCCACGGGAGTTATCATCAGGTGAACATCCAGTGGTTTTTCCGTATGCGGACGCAGCGCCTTCACGACGTCCGGACCAATGGTGATGTTGGGAACGAAGTGGCCGTCCATGACATCCACGTGAACATAGTCGCAGCCCGCCGCGTCGATGGCCCGCACTTCCTCGCCCAGGCGCGCGAAGTCGGCAGACAATATTGATGGAGAAATCTTGACAGTGTTTGGCATGATTAAATTCGTTGTCCCATACTCAAAAGAAGTTGCATAACACGGCGCATCCTCGGGCCGCGATCCTTGCCGGTCTATTCTGACTCTGTGCCCGCCGGCTGTCATCGGTAATTTTAAGGGCAGGTAGGTGGCGCCGGGCCGACAAAAATGATTAGAAGACTATGCCACTGAATAGCCAGAAGCGAGAGGATATGGTATGGTATCACAACCGGATCGGGCAGTCGGTTGATGCATGCCGCTATTGAAGTGAGGAAACAGGAAGTGCCATTCCGTAATGTCGATGTACACGTGGGTAACCGGCTGCGCCAGCGCCGGACCATGCTTGGAATGAGTCAGCAAAAATTGGGAGCCGCCGTCGGGTTGACGTTTCAGCAGATTCAAAAATACGAGCGTGGCGCCAACCGCATCGGCGCCAGCCGCTTATATGAGTTCAGCGAAATCCTCGACGTTCCAATCTCGTTTTTCTTTGATGACGTGCCACAACCCGACGCCGCTGAACAGGAAGCACCCGCACTAACGTCCCCTGCCATTGTGATCGCGGCACCCGCCGAGAGCAGCATCGCGGGCGAACGTGAAATCCTGGAATTGGTTCGGGCCTATTACGGAATCCAGAGCCATAAAGTACGGGCACGGATGTTCGAGCTCGTTAAATCCGTCGGTAAATTCCAAGAAAAATAAAGCAAGCAAGCCTATTTCCAACGTAGAGACGAATAAATCGATGAACTACGATAGTGAACAACTGCCAATTGAAACACATTGCTATACCCAAGGCGTCAATCATTACTTGTCGGCGTCACGCCACGATGGAGTGAAGACTGACTGGGAGCAACCGTTTACCCGCGGCGTTATCAAGCATGCAATCGATCGGACCGCCCCCAAGACACCTTTGAGCGTGCTCGACCTGGGAAGTGGAACAGGTGACGGGCTATCGCTGCTCATGACCATGCTGGAAGAGAATTCCGTTCCAGACGGCCTCCGCCGGTTCGAGTACGTGGGGCTCGACCTTAGTCAGGACATGGTCGCGACGGCACAGCGGCTGCACGCGCACCACCAAAATGTGCGGTTCATCAGGGGTGACATGCGTGAGGCGGTTCCGGAGCATCCGTTTGGACTGTATCTGTCCTGCGGCGTCCCTTACTCTCATTTGACGCGGCCGGAATTGCGCCAGTCCCTGAAAAACATCTTTTCGGTTATTCACCGCAACAAGGCGCGGTCGGCGGTGGTTGTCGATGTTCTGGGCCGGTATTCCATTGAATGGCCGTGCAATTGGCTCTTTGACCGATGGATGTACCGGATGAGCTTCTTCAGTACGGACGACGAGATGCCTGCGACGGAGATGTCCGTATATTCGGCCGATGACCTGGGTCAGCTCATTCGGCAAGCGGCGGACGATGCAAGCTGCGCCGTGACGGATATCGAGTTCTTCGATCGCTCCATCATGGTCGGACGTCATACGACGACAGGTGAATATAACCAAGCAATTCCCCAGTATCGGACACTGGTCAACAGCTTGATGGACGCCAGCCGCCAAACCGAATTTTCCCAGTTGCTGTTCAATGTTCCAACGGACGAGGCGCCGGCCAATATCGTGAAATTCTTCAAGCGCTTTTCCATGGCCTGGAACGCTTTGGTCGCCGAGGCGGCCGCACATTGTGGGGAACTGCAAGACGTTCCGAAATCCCTCCTTCAACAACCCGTTCACGGATTGACGAAGGAACTGGAAAGCCATCGTTCGGCAACCAATGGTGCGGACTTCAGGTCTTCCGTTGTCGAACCGACGTTGGCCGAATATCTCCGCCGCCTCGAGACGGTCGCCCAACCCGGTCTGGGCGTCGGCCATACCCTGACGGCTGTCGCCTATTTGGAGGAAGATAGAGTTCAGTAGCCGATGCACCGCGTCGTCGAACCGCGGCCGTCATCCCCTGCGCGATGAACCTGGGACTTGCCGTCCCGCCTCTCGACGTTTTCGCGGCCACGTTCACCATCAGTTCAGAAGAAGAGCGTATCCCGCCTAACAGGCGGCGTGCGCTAACACTGAACCGGATTCGTCAGCCACTCGCGGAACACGGCGACCTTTGGCAGATCCGCGCTTGCCTTCGAACAAACAAAATACCAACCATGATTGTTCGCGTACTCAAAATCGAATGGGGCGACCAACCGACCCTCCTGCAGGTCACGTTCCACATAGCCCCGGTTGGCAATGGCGAAACCCAGCCCCTCACAAGCGGCCTGGAACGACAACAAGCACGTATCAAACGTCATGCCTGCTGACGGTTCGACATTTCTTATACCAACCGCCGACAGCCATTGCCGCCAATTGTCCGCACAGGTCCCGGAATGAATGAGTGTGAATCCCTCAAGGTCCGCCGGCATAAGGGCTTTCCGTGATTTCGGCAACAACTTTGGACTGCAAACCGGAACCAATTCCTCCTCGAATACAGGCGTGACATGTAGATCGGGCCAGTTTCCCGTACCATAGCGGACTGCCGCGTCGAAATCCTCGCGGGCAAAATCCACGGCCCGGTAACTACTGGAAATACGCAGGTCGATTTCCGGGCGGGAATCTTGAAACTCTCCGAGCCTCGGGATGAGCCAGCGAACCGCAAAGGTTGGCAGCACGCTAATTCTCAAGACGTTGGACTCCTCGCGATCACACAACTGCACGGTCGCAGCCGAGATGATGTCGAGGGCCTCGCGCACCGCTGGAACATAGTTCCGGCCCTTTGCGGTAAGCACGATCCTGTTGTTTACCCGCCTGAACAGCCTGACCCCCAATCGTTCTTCAAGGGTCTTGATCTGATGGCTGATAGCCGCCGGGGTGACGTGCAACTCCTGCGCCGCACGGGTGAAACTAAGCACACGTGACGCGCTCTCGAATGCCTTCAAGGCATATAACGGCGGAAGCCGACCGGTCATGGACACCTACCTCCAGCACAAGAATTATTTGAAGAGTCTATCAAAAAGTTTCGTTGGATCAGAGAGATAAAATTCCACATGCTCATTTTCTGAAACACCAAGGAATTTGGCATCGAAATTACCAGTAACTGGCAATTTCCATGAATGATCGGAAAGTAAAATGGCAACAAAATCTGGGAATAGCATATATTCGGATATGAGATACTTTATAGACCGTGAGTCTATTACTGGAACTCCCACGCACTGGAAGGTATCAAATTTTGGCATGGCACAGTTTAAACATAACTATGACCAAAATTTGCTTTCCACAATACTTCGAAAGGCCCTCGCGATTAAGGAGGAGGCCGCCATCAAGCGGCACTTGAATTTGAAATACATTCGCGGGCCGCAACGACTGATCCCCGAGATCAGCCAACTGAATCATGACCCGTTGCGTCTCGCCCGCATCAACCAGCTGGTCGGGGCGGAGCTCGAGCCCTACCCGATTTCGATCGTCGCCTCGACGATCACGTTCATGGGACCGGAGGACGGCGACGGCACCGTCGACTGGCATTCCGACGGCTGTCCGGTCACCGAATTGATCCCGCTTTCCATCGACGATAACGACGACTGCGGTGTCGAAATCTACAAGGGCAACCATGAGACCGGGCATGCCCTGTTAGCGGAGGGCAAGGAGATTCCAGGTGATCAGGTATTCGGGGTCCAGCACCGAGTTGGGTCCAGCACCCTCGGGCAATTCATACGGGTGCTTCACCGCACGGTACCGATGTCGCGGGGAACCAGAGTTACGTTGGTCCTGAACCTCCGTTCCCGGGAAAAGCCTTATGTGGACGACAACTCGCTCCACTATCTGGGCGCCGACAATCCCGATTTCTCGTGGGTCGATGAAGTCGTCAGCGACGTTCGCGAACATCGGCTTCCAGCCTACGAAGCGGCGATGGGCGTTAGCACGGAAACCCCTAATTCCTCTTGGGTCGAAGAAGTTACCAGCGACATTCGGGGCCACCAGATTCCGGCTTACAAAAACCAAGTGGGCATTCAATGAAAACTGAAGGCGTTGGATGCGCGATCGGTGCGGTCGCTGTCTGGTCGACGAACGCGCTTGCCGCGAAATTCGCCCTGACAGAATTAACTGCCGCCCAGGTCCTCGCGCTTCAGTTCTTTGGCGCCGTGGCAACAATCGTCATATGTCGAACGTTGACAAAGGGGGGGACGAAAAACAAATTCGTCTTCCCCGGCGTTCAACCGATTGTCGTAAGCATCATCGGCCTTGTCGGAACCATCTCCCTTCAGTATCTCGCTTTCGCCTCGGCACCCATTATCGCCGCCAATATTCTTGCCTACGGTTGGCCGATGTTCATTGCCATCTGGTATGGCTTGAGCCGGTGGTCCGTGCGTGGACTGGGTTTCTTTGCCTTCTCCGTCGTTGGTTTCACCGGGGTTACACTCATTTTTGTCGACGGCAACGCGCTCACGTATTCAGGCGAATATTTGGCCGGATACCTATACGCCCTGGGTTCGGCAGTTTGCATGGCGTATTTCACTGTCGCGGTTTCCCGTTTCCCGAACGCGAATACCGACGCTTTCCTGGTCGCCGCCATCTGCGGAACCCTGATAACCGGTGTTGTCGCTTTTGCCGGCGAAAGTTCGTGGCCTTCAGTTCCCTATCTATTCACGGGCATCTACATCGGCATCGGGCCGTTGGCCATCGGGTATTACTTGTGGACCCGCGCGATGACCCAGGGCGAAGCCGCGCGGGTCGCCCATATAGGTTACCTCACGCCCCTTCTTTCCACCGGCCTCCTGCTCGCAACCGGTGAGACCTTCACCGCCCATTCTCTGATCGGTGCCGTCCTGGTAATCGGCGCCAGCACCGGAGTTCTCGTCTACCAGGACGATCAACAGGCATCGACACGCCTGTCGGGTCGTACCGCGTAACAACAAAACCCAACGAAAAGCCTTCACGGCGAGGAGAAAATCACATGAACAACGACGAATTCGCAAAAGTGAAAGCAATCAAGGCATGCCTGGAGTCCCTGCACTCCGACACCCTGGACGCCAACCTGTCGCTGGCGGCACACCTCATTCAAGTAACCATCGAGGAACTGGACGACACCATCAACAGCGAGAGCGACAAACGAACGTTTATGAATTCAGGATTCAACCGCATCGGGCTACCACACTGATTAGACGGGTGAATGTCCAATGTACGAACAGTCCACAAACCCGAACGACCACGATATCTGGCGCGCTGCCCTTTTGTATGTCGGCCTCTATGGCGATGAAGCGATGGAATACGCCTACGACCAGCGAAGCCAGGAATACAGCCTCGACAAGAAGGAAACCTGGGAACGGATAATGTCCAAGATCGGAGAACTCCTCGATTCGGATCCCGGTCGCACGATTCAATAACGCGTCGCCACCACTGGACAACAAGCAATTGGAAAATCGGGATGATCACCAACTCCAGCCACCGCCAACTTCGTGATTGATATCGGCCCGACGCCGACACCTGACCATCACACGGGACACCGCATGAACAAACGTGACGTTTACCGACTTACCAGCGTAGTCCTGGTGTGCGTGTTTGGACTCTCCGCCATGTGGGAGTTTCTGCTGGCGGATTATTTCTCGGGTTGGCACAGCACCGGTTTCAAAGGTGATCCGGTGGCG
>JAJFIG010000003.1 GCA_021775195.1 Rhodospirillales bacterium
CCCAAGCAGTTATTACCACTCAACTCGGACCTCAGCATGCTCCAGGAAACTGTGCAGCGGGTCACGGGGACAGGGTTTGCGCCTCCCTTGATCATCTGTAACGAGGCGCACCGCTTCGTCATTGCCGAGCAACTGCGCGCGTTGGACGTCGAGCCGGATAAGATCATTCTCGAGCCGGAAGGGCGCAATACCGCCCCGGCGGCGGCTGTCGCAGCCCTCCTGCTGGCGCGGCAGGACCCCGAGGCGGTCATGTTGCTGCTGCCCTCGGATCACCTGATAGAGGATGTGGCCGGTTTCCATGCCGCGGTGGAGCTTGCAGGTGCCGCGGCTGACAAGGGAGACTTGGCGACATTCGGCATCCCCCCGGTCCGGCCGGAAACCGGCTATGGGTATATTCAGCGCGGCGAACCCCATGGGAAGGGATGCTTCAGGGTCGCACGGTTCGTCGAGAAGCCGGATGCTGAGACGGCGCGAGGGTATCTGAGTGATGGGGGTTATGATTGGAACAGCGGCATGTTCCTGTTCCCGGTTCGAAGTTACCTGGACGAACTCGAGCGCTTGAAACCGGACGTCCTGAAGGCGTGCCGGCCGTCCGTCGCCGAGGCGATCCAGGACCTGGATTTTCTGCGTCTCGACCGGGAAGCCTTCGTCAAGGCGGAATCCGTTTCCGTGGATTACGCGGTCATGGAGCACACCGACAAGGCGGTCGTCGTGCCGGTGGAGATGGGCTGGAACGATGTCGGAGCGTGGTCGGCCTTATGGGATCTGGGAGAGAAGGACGAACACGGGAACGTGGTGTCGGGCGACGTCATCATCCATGGAACAACGGGGTCCTATATCCGCAGCGAGAACAAACTGGTTGCTGCCGTCGGATTGGACAACACGATCATCGTCACGACCGACGATGCCGTGCTGGTGATCCACAAAGACCATGCCCAGGACGTCAAGGTGATCGTCGATAAGCTGGAGAATGTCGGACGAACAGAACACAAGGTGCATTCCCGGGTCTACCGACCCTGGGGGTATTATCAGCTTATCGATGCCGGCGACCGCTTCCAGGTCAAGCAGATCGGCGTCAAACCGGGAAGCAAGCTGAGCCTCCAGATGCACCATCACCGGGCCGAACACTGGGTCATCGTCAGCGGCACCGCCAACATCACCCGCGGGGACGAGACCTTCGTTCTGCATGAAAACCAGTCAACCTACATTCCCATTGGTATGAAACATTCCCTCGAAAATCCGGGAAAAGTCCCCTTGCGCCTGATCGAGGTTCAGTCGGGAGCCTATCTGGGCGAGGACGATATCGTACGGTTCGAGGACCGCTACGGACGTGTTCCGGGGGTGACTGAGAGGGAATAACCACCGGCGTATTCCCGCCAGTTAGCTCTTGAAAGGCGGCTGTTGTAACAGTATTTGAGCTCCTGACTTGGTTCAGTGGAATATTTCCGGGCGGTTAGACTGAGGGTCTTGTGAAGATGAACTCGAAGGCACAAAAAAAAGGGAAGCGCCCACCATGGCGCCAGCCGGACGGGTCGCTGGTGTCCTGTGTGGAAAAGATAAAGGTGCTCGAGGAGAACCTGGAGGAAATCCAGGATATGTGCCAGGAAGCCCTCGAAGACGCCCTGGTCATGGGGTGTGATTCGGAGCAGTTTCGCTCCGTGCTTCACGACATCGTCGAATCGCTGGAAAACAACATTAAGGATTAGGGTTTCAGGGTTAGCGTGACCGTTCGTTTTTCGGTTCCCCGAATGACGGTAACCTCGAATTCCTGTCCGGTGCGGTGCAGATAAATCGCCGCCGAGACATCGCTGGCCTTGGTGATGCGGCGGCCATCCACGTCCGTAACAATGTCACCCGTTTTCAGGCCGGCGGTGGCGGCGGCGCCTCCGGATGTAACCCGGGTTATGCGGGCACCGACCAGCGTTGCCCGGTCCTCCACCGATAGATCCTGGACCAACAGGCCTGATTTGCCGCGAACGACCCTGCCGTGATCCCTGAGGTCCATAACAACCCGCAGGACCAGAGGCATGGAGGCGGCGAAATTGATACCGATGTCGGCATCGCTTCGTTTCGTGAAGATGGCGGAAACGAGCCCTATCAGACGACCGTCGGCGTCAATGAGGGCGCCGCCGGAGCCACCGGGATTGACGACGGCGTCGGTCTGGATGAAGTCCTCGATGGGATTGAACCCGGTTCCCGAACGGTGGATGGCGGAGACGACGCCGCAGGTTACCGAAAGATCGAGCCCGAACTGGTTGCCGACAGTGCAGACGGGTTCCGCCAGGGACGGCTCCGGTCCGAATTCCAGGACCGGCAGCTCCATCGCCACCCGGATGAGCGCAATGTCGGTGAAACGGTCTCGGCCGACGATTTCAGCCGGTAATATGCGGCCGTCCGACAACCGGACCTTGGCTTTCGCGGCCCGGCCGAGCACATGATCATTGGTGGCCAGGTAGCCGCCGGAAAGTACTGCAACGGCGGTTGCTTCCGGTTCCTCGAGACGGCCGTCCGTCGTCGAGCCCGGTGTCCCGCGCTCGGGCCACTCGGGCAGGACGCTGACCACCGAACGAAGCACCTCGGGGGAAAAGGCATGGGTCGTTCCGGTCCAGAAACCGAACACGATGACCAGGGCGGGAACACCCCGGGTCACGAAACCTTGGATCAAACCCATAATCCGGTGGCACCTTTCGCCTGTGGAGACCAACCCTAGACTAAGACGGGGAGGGGGTTGACGCAAAATTCGCGTGCATCCCGGCGGTACGGCATATATGCCTGGGCAATGAAATTCCTGCGCACCATTCGCCTGGACCCGTCCGATACCAACGTGTTCCCGCGCGCGGCGGAGCCCGGCGAATGGGCGGTACCCGGTACTTTCGAATTCGCCGATGTCCCGCCGGAAACCATGTCCCGAAAGGAGCAACTGGCTTTCAAGAACGGCTGGTTGGGTACGGACTCATTCGGCCGGTCGACGTTCGTCCAGGTCGTGGACATCAGCGACCGGCAGTTCGAGGACGTAGTCCAGTGCCTGGCGGCCCATTTCGTCGACGCCTACGGGGCGCCGGACCTGCCGGCTGCCCTGGGTCCGGCGCGGGAAGAGGCAACCTATGCCGCCGAGCTTGCCCAGCACCAGGGCCTGACCCTGTTGGCCATGGAGCGCGACTTCACCGATCAGGGTGTCAGCGAACGGGTAAGCGTGGTGACGCCAAAGGATGACGGCCTCCACGCCAGGATCTGGGAAATCGTCGAGGACGAGGACTAGGGCTCTATATTGAAGAAAAGGTGTCCGTGGGCCTGGCGCAGGATCGCCTCGACGGTGCCGGGGTCATCGCCCTTGGCGAACATGAACCCCAGATACCTGTACCCGTCGGGTGGCGGGACCACCTCCTGGCCGACGGGGATGCTGATAGTCACGTCCTCGATGCCGGGGACCGCGCGGGCCTCGTCCAAACCGTCGACGCCCCGGAGGGTACCTGTCCGCGGAATGGGGATCATCATCACGCCAGCCGCCCGTTTTTCCCGTTCACGGGATTCGATGGGAAGCCCCAGGGCGTGCCGAAGAATGAGGTCCTCCAGGGTGATGCCGACACCGAAGCTCAGAACCCGCGCGCAGAGGCCACCGATGGAACGCGCCGCGACCTCGATCATCCACACGCCCCGGTCGTTAACGCGCAGTTCGGCGTGGACCGGTCCGTCGCGGAGGCCAAGCGCGGCAACCGCTTCGGCCGTGGCGGCAGTGGCCGCGTCCTGAGCGGCATCGGCAAGGCGTGACGGCGTGGTGTAGATGGTTTCCTCGAAATAGGGTCCTTCCATCGGGTCCGGCTTGTCGAATAGGGCGAGAACGCTCAGGTTTCCGCCCTGCACAAGGCCCTCCAGGGCCACTTCCCGGCCGGGGATATAATCCTCGACCAGAATGTGTTCGGTGTCGGTCCTGTCGGCGGTGACGTCCGGCCGGTCCAGAATTCCAGCGATTCGGTGAAACGCGGCAACGAAGGCTTGCGGATCGTCGGCGCGGATTACTCCGCGGCCAGCCGACAACCCCAGGGGCTTGAGGACGCAAGGGTAGGTCGCGTTTTCGGCGGCGGCAGCGGGATCGTCCTGGCGGGCGATCAAGCTGAACCGGGGGGAGAGCAGGCCGGTGTTGGCCAGCCGTGTCCGAAAACGGAACTTGTTCCGCGTTGCCTGGACAGCCTCGGGCGGGTTATGGGGCAGTCCCAGGGCAAGGGACGCCTGGGCGGCAAGGACGGTCGTCTCGTCATCGGTGGCAAGAATCGCCGTCAACGGATATTGCCGGTGATACTCGATGATCCGTTGAACGGCGTTGTCGGAATGGCCGAGGTCGATGGAAACCGTCGCGCTCTCGGCGAATATGTCCAGGACCTGGCGTTCATCGGACCCAACGACCACGTCGACGCCAAGGTGCTGCGCCGCCTCTAGGAAGTCGCCGATACGGTAGGAAGTCGTTGGAACCAGAAGGAGAAGCCGTCCCGGATGGTCACGATCGCCCATGGGATTCCGTGATTGTTTATACCTTGGCCAATTGTTCTGATGTCGGCTCGGCGCAGCAATACCATGGTTCGCTGAGTTGCGGGATCTGAATTGCCGTTGCGGGTCCCGCAACGATGGCCAGGTCTTCGGGAGTGGCACCACAGGCCTCATGGGCGGCGTGCCAGAGGCATTCGAACATGTCGCGCCGCCCCGCGGCATCGGCCCGCTCGACAATACCGGCCACGGTCTCCTGCAACCGGTCGACCCGGGGATCGGCATGGGTCCAGGAAAAACTCAACGCCGTTGGGTCGAAGTCGCCGAGGACGGTGCTCATTTCCGGCAACTCGAGCATGCGTGATCCCTTGGGCACCAGAAGCCGGATCACAAGTTGAACCGGTGCCACATAGGGTATCAGGTCAAGGCGCGCCAGCAGGCGGAGCAGGTCCAGGTAGCCCTCGGGTGACGCCCAGGGCGTGAACGGAATGAAGGTCGGCGACAGTGTCAGTCCCGCCTCCCGGGCAAGCCCGACGGCCCGGATGAAGTCCTCCCGGGTGTGCCCCTTGTCGAGGAGCCGGAGAACGCCGTCGTCGATGGATTCGACCGCCGTGGTGACGAACAGGCATCCGGTTTCGGCAAGGACCGGCAAATGCCGGGCGTGTTTGAGCAGGTGTTCCACCTTGATGGTTACGTCATAGGTCAGGTCCGGGAACTCATCATGAAGGGCGCGCACGACGCGGACCCCGTGGCCGGCGCCGTTGAAGAAATCGGGATCGCCGAAAGTGATGTGCTCGGCGCCCGCCGCCACCTGCTGGCGCACGTCCTCCAGAACCACATCCGCCTGGACGACCCGAAATTGTCCGTCGTAGACGGGGACCACCGGGCAATGCCGGCACAGGTGCTTGCAGCCGCGGCTGGCTTCGGTATAGCCGACGGTTTGGCGCTGGCCATCGGGAGCCGTCAGGTAGGCGTAACCGGAAAGGGGCGGCAGGCCACACCGGTCGGGTACCCGGAACCGCTGCTTGGCCCTGGAGATGAGCGGCTCGCTCTGGGCCGGGGCAGGGGACGTTCCGTTGGAAGAAAGCCGTGTATAGAGACTCAGAAGCCCGCTTTCGAATTCGCCGCCAAGGACCGTCCCGGCGCCAAGACTACGCAGGAACTCCTCGTTAAGGGGCGCGTAGAGGCCGTAGAAGCATAGATGGGCCTGGGGGTTGAGAGCTTTCAGGCGCGGAACGACCGCGCAGGCCAGCCGGGTCGCCGTGTGCATGGGCAGATAGAGGGCAATTAGGTCGGCGGAGCGGATTGTCCGCTCATCGATGTTCTCGACGGCAAGGTCCTGACAGGTTACCGACGCGCCGGCCTGGCGCAGCCATGCCGCCGGAGACGCCAAGCCGAAGGGCTGATGGCCCAGGTCATAGGTGGAAAGGAGGACAACCTCCATCGGCGATCGATCCACTGTTGTGGCTAGAGCATTATCCGACAGAGGCCTGATAAGGGTTCACCCACCCTTGCCGGGTTGGTAGTACGGATTGCCCCCGCCGGCGTGGTCGGTCACGTCCAGGACGTTGGTGATCGATGGCACCGTGCGCTTGATCTCCACCTCGACGCCCTGTTTCAGGGTGACGTTGGCCATGCCGCAGCCCTGGCAGCCGCCTTCCAGGCGCAGGTAAACCGTATCGTCCTTGACATCGACCAGGGCGATACGGCCGCCGTGACTGGCTATGGCCGGGTTGATCTTCTCCTCGAGAACCTGCCGGACGGCGATACCATCGGGTGTCTCCAGACCGGGTTTGGGAATGGCGTCGCGAAAGTCCCTGACCTCGGTTACACCTGGAACGTAGTGGCGGAGCATGTTTTCGATGCCGGTCTGCAAGGCGAAGCCCGCGCCCGTCATTTCCAGATAGACGGTCCCGTCCTTGAAGCCCTTGTAGGCAACGTCGCCACCTTCCTGAACTGCGGCGGGGCGGATACGCGTTTCGACCAGTTCCTTGATCTGAGCGGTTACCTCGCTGTCCTCGTCGAGGTCGTCGGGGATGTCATCGTCGACCGCGTCATCCAGGACAACCGGCGCGCCGGCCGTGAAGTGCTCCATGATCGCCCCGAGAATGACCGGTTTGAGCAGGTGCCAGTCCCGATCATCCTCTTTCTTGACGCTGATGGCCTCGGGATCGAGAAAAACACTCGTGATGCCGTCGATCTCGAACAAACGCTGGGCCAGGGGCGAGCGGGCCGAAGATTCCCGGTTGGCGAAATTGGCCGTGCCCGCGGACAATACGGGCTGGCCGGGCAGGAACCTCATGGTCGCCGGGTCGGACGTGGCTTCGGTCTGGATAAACATCACGGCTGCTCCTCGCAAAACGCTGGGGACGGCGATGACCAGTATAAAGCCATATTCACCTGTTCCCTGCCTTCATATTTGTCATTCTTTGGCAATTTCAACCGCCAATAGGGCGTAACAGTCAGGTCAGGACCCGTTCAAGCAGGTCCAGCCGGTCCTGTCCCCAGAACAGTTCGCCGTTGAAAACATAGGTCGGGGCGCCGAATACGCCCTTTTCCAGGGCCTCTTTGGTATTGGCCGCGTATTCGGATTTCACCGGTTCGGTGTCGGCGGCGGCGAGCAGGGCGTCG
>JAJFIG010000021.1 GCA_021775195.1 Rhodospirillales bacterium
CCTATCTGTTTGGGGTCCGCAACGGCATCCACATCATCGACCTGCAGCAGTCGGTACCGCTTCTTCACCGGGCCATGGTCGCGGTGCGGGACATCGTCGCCAGCGGCGGACGGGTCCTTTTTGTCGGCACCAAGCGCCAAGCGTCGGAGAAGATCGCCGACGCCGGCAAGCGCTGCGGGCAATACTACGTCAACCACCGCTGGCTCGGTGGCATGATGACCAATTGGCGAACGATTTCCAATTCAATCAAGCGCTTACGCGACCTCGACGAGCAGCTTGCCGCGGACACTAGCGTCGGCCTGACCAAAAAGGAACTCCTGCGCCTGACCCGCGAGCGCGACAAGCTGGACCGCGCCCTGGGCGGCATCAAGGAGATGGGCGGTCTGCCCGATATCCTGGTCATCATCGACACCAACAAGGAAGCCATTGCCGTGGCCGAGGCCAACAAGCTCGGTATTCCCGTGGTCGCCGTCGTCGACAGCAACAGCGATCCGGACGGCATCGATCATCCCATTCCGGGCAACGACGACGCCATCCGCGCCATCAGTCTCTACTGCGATTTGATGGTCGGTTCCGTTCTCGATGGCATCCAGGAAGAAATGTCGGCGGCGGGCACCGATATCGGCGAGGCGGAGACGACCCCGCAGGAAGAACTGCCGGCCGAAGGCGATGCTGCACAGGCAACCCCGGAAGCCCCGGAGACAACTCCGGCCGAAGCGGAAAAGGGTGCCGACACAGGAAAAGAACAGACGACGGAAGCCGCCCCCGCCACGGAAGCGCCCCCGAGTGACAAGGCCGAGGCTACACCTGAAGAAACAGCTCCGAGCGAGGAGGCCAAGGGTGCCACCGAGGAAACAGCACCGAGCGACAAGCCCACGGCTGATGACACCTCCGCCGGCGCTGCCGATGACGCCGAAGCCGCCGTCAAGACTCCTCCCGAGGACAAGAGCCAGCCGGCCGCGACCAGCGACGCCTGATTGACGCTTTTTTTGCTTGGACAAATAAATAAGTAAAAACCGAGCATTCAGAGAGTTTTTTAAGAAAGAGGTTTAAAATGACGGAGATCACTGCCGCCCTCGTCAAGGTTCTGCGAGACAAGACCGGCGCCGGCATGATGGACTGCAAGAAAGCCCTGATCGAAACCGGCGGTGATGTCGAGGAAGCCACCGACTGGCTGCGCAAGAAGGGTTTGGCCGCCGCGGCCAAGAAAGCCGGACGCCTGGCCTCGGAAGGCCTGATCGGTATTGCCGTTGACGGCAAGACCGGGGCCGTCGTCGAAATCAACGCGGAAACCGACTTCGTCGCCCGCAACGAGACCTTCCAGGGCTACGTCAAGACCGTTGCCGGCATCGCCACGAAGTCCGGCGGCGATCTGGACACCCTGAAGGCGGCCGCCTATCCGGACGGAGGGCGCACCGTCGAGGAACAGGTCACCCATCTGATCTCCACCATCGGCGAGAACATGAACCTGCGCCGCGCCGCGGTTCTGGCGACCGAAAGCGGCATCGTTGCCTCATACGTCCACAACACCCTGGCACCTGGCCTCGGCAAGATCGGCGTCCTGGTCAGCCTGCACTGTGAGAACGATTCGGCCGACCTGGATACCTTGGGCCGGCAAATGGCGATGCACATCGCGGCGGCCAACCCCCAGGCGGTGTCCCGCGACGGGCTCAGCCCGGCAACGCTCGACCGGGAACGCGACATTTTCAAGGAACAGGCCCGCGCCGCCGGCAAGCCCGAGAACATTGTCGAAAAAATGGTAGAGGGGCGTATGCGCAAATTTTACGAAGAGGCATGCCTACTCGACCAGGTCTGGGTCATCGACGGGGAAACCCGTGTCAGCAAAGTGCTTGAAGAGGCGCAGAAGGAAGCCGGCGCACCGGTGACGATCAATGAATTCGCGCGCTTTGCCCTTGGCGAAGGCATCGAAAAGCCCCAGGAGGATTTCGCCGCCGAAGTCGCCGCCGTCGCGGGCAGCTGAAGTCGCGGCCAACGGTGACGCAAAGGGATTTCAACTGCGTGCGACGGAGATAATCGAAGACCACTCGGCGGCCGATGGTGTAACATCACGCCGCCTCTGGGGGGGGGCGGATCAGGGCCGTTGGTTTATCGGTCCGAAGACGGGTGCCGCGTTACTCATCACCGTGACCTGTCCGCCGCCGGGAGATGGAACGGACTGAATTATGGCGCCAAGTTCAAACTATCAACGCGTTCTGTTGAAGCTGTCGGGCGAAGGCCTCATGGGCAACAAGGGTCATGGCCTTGACCCCGGCACCGTGGAACGCATTGCCGACGAGGTTAAGGCCGTCCATGCCATGGGCGTGCAGATTTGCATGGTCATCGGTGGCGGCAATATCTTCCGCGGCGTATCGGCGGCAGCCTCGAGCATCGAACGCACCAGCGCCGACTACATGGGAATGCTGGCGACGGTAATCAACGCCTTGGCCGTACAGAGCGTGATGGAGAATAGGGGTGTGCAAACCCGGGTCCTGTCCGCAATTCCCATGTCAACCGTATGCGAACCTTATATTCGCCGCCGCGCCGTGCGCCATATGGAAAAGGGACGCGTGGTGATTTTCGCCGCCGGAACCGGCAATCCCTTTTTCACCACCGACACGGCCGCCGCATTGCGGGCCGTCGAAATGGGATGCGACGTGCTGCTCAAGGGTACACAGGTCGACGGTGTATACGATGCCGATCCGAAGAAGGTCGAGGGCGCCGAACGCTATACCCGGTTGACCTACCAGGATGTCCTGTCCAAGAACCTGAAGATTATGGATACCTCGGCCATCGCCCTGGCCCGCGAGAACGAGGTTCCCATCCTGGTCTTTTCCCTTCACAATCCAGGCGCATTCGCCGACGCCGTAACAGGTGTCGGCACTTACACCATAATCGGCGAAGAGGTGTGAAAGTGGCGGATACAGAAATTGAAGCTGTCAAAAGGGATATTCGGCGACGGATGGAAGGCGCCGCAGACGTCCTTCAAAGGGAATTCGGCGGCCTCCGGACGGGTCGCGCATCAACGAGTTTGCTGGAACCATTGATGGTCAATGCCTATGGCGCGGATATGCCGATCAATCAGGTCGGATCCATCAGTGTTCCGGAACCGCGCATGCTGACGGTTCAGGTTTGGGACAAGAACCTGATCAAGGCGGTTGAGAAAGCCATCATGGAGTCGAATTTGGGTCTCAACCCGTCTTCTGACGGACAACTGGTACGCGTTCCAATTCCCTCGTTGACCGAGGAACGGCGTGTCGAGCTGACCAAGGTGGCCGGCAAGTATGCCGAAGAGTGCCGAATTGCTGTCCGAAACGTGCGCCGTCACGGAATGGATGATCTGAAGCAGGCCGAAAAGGAAGGCCAGATATCCAAGGACTTGATGCATGACCAGGGCGAGGAAATCCAGGAACTGACCAACGAGTACATTAAGAAAATCGACGACATGCTGGCCAAGAAGGAACAGGAAATCCTGCAGGTGTAACGCCATGAAAGCCCTTCCCCTGCAAAACGATCCGGCACCGCCGGCACCGGTTCATGTCGCCATCATCATGGATGGCAACGGACGGTGGGCACAGGCCCACAAGTTGCCCCGCACCGCCGGCCACCAGCGTGGTGCCCAGGCGGTCAAGACCGTCGTGCAAAGCGCCGCGGATGCCGGCGTGTCCTATTTGACCCTTTATGGCTTTTCCTCCGAGAACTGGAACCGTCCGTCCGATGAGGTCAACGATCTCATGGGATTGCTGCGTTATTACCTTCGCAGCGAGGTCAAGTTCCTCAAGGAACGGGGAGTGCGCCTGCGCATAATCGGGGAACGTGACCGGTTGGCTCCGGATATCGTCTCCCTGATTTCGGATTCCGAAGGACAGACGGCGCACAACCGTGCCCTGACCCTGACAATCGCCCTGAGTTATGGTGGCCGCATGGAAATTACCACGGCGGCGCGACGACTTGCTGGCGACGTGGCGGCGGGGCTCATTCGGCCCGAGGACATCGACGAGGAGGCTTTTTCCCGCCATCTTTTCACTTCCGGATTGCCTGATCCCGATCTCCTGATCCGGACAAGCGGCGAAAAACGGATCAGTAATTTCCTACTCTGGCAGTTGGCCTATGCCGAGTTTGTCTTCGTCGATACTCTCTGGCCTGATTTCTCCGCCGGCGATTTCGAGAATGCCATCCGGGAATATCAACTCCGCGAGCGACGGTACGGTACGACCAGTGGCTGAACCGAGCCCCGGGGGATTGATAACGCGACTTCTATCGGCCGCGGTTTTGGCGCCGCCCGTGTTGATGGCCGCCTATTTCGGGCAGCCGTATTTTGACATTCTCGTCGCCGTCTGTGCGCTCATCCTGGCCTGGGAGTGGGGCCAGCTCTGCGCCACGCGTCCCGCGGCAGTCATGATATTGGGCGGTTCGTTGCTGGGCGCCGTGGTGGCGGTTGCGATGGAAAGGCCAATTCTTGCGCTCGGCATATTGGCGGCGGGATTCATAACCGTGGCAACGGTGGCAGGTGTCACACGCGGGCCCACCTCGACAACCCCCGACGCCGCTGATGTCCCTCGCCGTCATATTTGGCTGGCTATCGGCACGTTATACATTGGAATTCCGCTGATTGCCCTGGTTTGGCTCCGGGCCAACCCGGATATGGGGCGCGGTACGATCTTCTGGTTGTTCGCCGTGGTTTGGGCCTCGGATACCGGCGCTTATGCCTTCGGCCGCCTGATCGGCGGTCCGCGCATGGCGCCGAGCATCAGCCCGAAGAAGACCTGGGCGGGTTTGTTGGGTGGAATTGCCTGTGCTGGCGCCGCCAGCGCCGCGACCATCGCCGCGTTCGGGCGCAGTGATTTAGTACTTTTTAGCACCTTGGGTGCCATGATGGGTGGTGTAGCCCAAGGCGGGGACCTGTTCGAATCTTGGGTAAAACGGCGATTTCGGGTAAAAGATGCGAGCAACATCATTCCCGGACACGGTGGCCTACTCGACCGGGTAGACGGCCTGATGGCGGTCGCCTTCGCCTGGGCTGTGATTGATATGGCGACGCGGAACGGTATTTTGACATGACGCCAATTAGACCAAGCCCGATTCCCGAGACTGCGCCTCGTCAATTGAGCATACTGGGATCAACGGGGTCCATTGGCCGCAACACGATCGACCTGATCGAACGTCAACCGGATGCCTTTGCGGTCGAGGCCCTGACCGCAAACCGCCGCGCCGACCTGCTGGCCGATCAGGCGCGCCGCCTTCGGCCCAAGCTCGCCGTCGTCGCCGACCCGGACCAGTACGGAAACCTGAAGGAAGCTTTGTCGGGTACGGACATTGAAGTCGCGGCCGGCGACGATGCCGTGGTCGAGGCCGCCTGCCGGCCCGCCGATTGGGTCATGGCCTCCATCGTCGGCGCCGCCGGCCTGGCACCGACACTGGCCGCCGTCCGCCGCGGCGCCGTGGTTGCCCTTGCCAACAAGGAGTGCCTTGTCTGCGCCGGCGACGTGATGATGTCCGAGGTACGAAGCAACGGAGCTACGCTGTTGCCGGTGGATTCGGAGCATAGCGCCATTTTCCAGGTCTTTGAATTCGACCGGGCCGACAAGGTGGAGCGGATCATTCTCACGGCGTCGGGTGGACCGTTCCGTGAAACGAACATAACGGACATGGCCGGCGCAACCCCGGAGCAGGCGGTGGCACACCCCAACTGGGATATGGGGGCCAAGATTTCCATCGATTCCGCGACCATGATG
>JAJFIG010000201.1 GCA_021775195.1 Rhodospirillales bacterium
GCGCCGGCAACATTACTGCTTGGGCCCACGACCTCCCGGGCCAGCTCCAGACCCTGCGCCATGGCGACACGACGGGGACGGAGGCGGGCGAATGATGGCGGCCAAATTCACGAACGCCCGTCTTATCGACCGCCTGCCCCCGGTGCGTGGCCGCTATGCCGAGGACGTGTCCCTGGCGAAGCTGACCTGGTTCAAGGTCGGCGGCCCGGCCGAGGTCGTCTTCCGGCCCGCGGATGCCGGCGACCTTGGCGCCTTCCTCGCCACCCGCCCGGCAGACGTCCCGGTCACGGTCATCGGCGTCGCCTCCAATCTCCTCATCCGCGACGGTGGTGTCCCGGGCGTCGTCGTCCGCCTGGGCCGCGGCTTCGCCAATATTCAAAGTGACGGCTCCGAGGTTTCCGCCGGCGCCGCGGCCCTCGACATCAACGTCGCCCGCGCCGCGGCCGAGGCCGGCATTGCCGGGCTCGAGTTCCTGTGCGGTATTCCCGGCACCATCGGCGGCGCCCTGCGCATGAACGCCGGCGCCTACGGCAGCGAAATCAAGGACGTCATCGTCCATGCCGATGCCCTCGATCCGGAAGGCGTGGTTCACCGCCTGGAGCCCGGTGACATGGGCTTCGAATATCGCCGGTGTGCCGTCCCCGGGGACTGGATCTTTGCCGGCGCCCGCCTGCGTGGCCGCCCGGGCGACGCCGCGGCGATCGCCCGGCGAATGGAGGAAATCCGCGCCGCCCGTGACACCAGCCAACCCGTGCGCACGCCCACCGGCGGCAGTACCTTCGCCAACCCGCCGGGCATGAAGGCGTGGGAGCTCATCGAGCGTGCCGGCTGCCGAGGCCTCAGCCGGGGTGGCGCCATGGTCTCGGAAAAGCACTGCAACTTCCTCATCAACACCGGCAACGCCACCGCCGCCGATCTGGAGGGTCTGGGCGAGGAGGTCCGACGCCGCGTCCGCGTCGAAACCGGCGTGACCCTGGAATGGGAAATTCGCCGCCTTGGCGTCAATGCCGGGCCGTCAGTCGGGGAGGTGGCGTCATGAGCAGGCATGTGGCCGTTCTCATGGGCGGTTGGTCGGCGGAGCGCGAGGTCTCCCTGGTCTCCGGTGCCGCCGTCGTCAACGCCCTGAAGACCGCCGGATACCGGACCACCGCCATCGACGTGCAGCGTGACATGGGGGCGCTGATGACCCGGCTTTATCCCCGGCCCGACGCCGTCTTCAACGCCCTTCACGGGCGCTACGGGGAAGACGGCTGCGTCCAGGGGCTGCTCAACATCCTCGATATTCCCTACACCCACTCCGGGGTTCTGGCTTCGGCGCTGGCCATGGACAAGCCCATGTCCAAGCTGCTTTTCGCCGCTGCCGGCATCCCCGTCGCCGAACACGAGGTCGTGCACCGCAAACAGCTCCTCGGCGGCGAAGTCATGGACCGCCCCTATGTCATCAAGCCCCTTAACGAAGGGTCAAGTGTCGGCGTGCATATTGTTCGTGACGGTGACAACTGGGCCCCCTCCGACGACGGCTCGTGGCCCTTCGGCAGCAAGGTCATGGTCGAGAAATACATCGACGGCAAGGAGTTGACCGTGGCGGTCATGGGTGACCGACCACTCGCGGTGACCGAGATCACAACCGGGCGCGGCTTTTACGACTACGACGCCAAGTATGTCGAGGGCGGCTCGAGCCATGTCATTCCCGCGGGCGTCGAAGACGACGTCTACGAGGAGGCCCTGCGCCTGTCGCTGCTCGCCCACCAGACTCTCGGCTGTCGCGGCGTGTCCCGTGCCGATCTCCGCTACGACGGTGAAACCCTTTTCATGCTCGAGGTCAACACCCAGCCTGGCATGACGACCACCTCGCTGGTTCCCGAGCAGGCGGTTCATGTCGGCATTTCCTTCGAGGAACTGTGTTCTTGGATGGTTGAAAACGTGGATTACGACTCATGATGTTCAGAAAGACCAAAAAGACCAAAAAGACCAAGAAGATGGCAACCACGGCCAGGCGTGGTCAGCGCCGCCGCCGTGCCACCCCCCTTTGGCGCGATCGCGCCGTCCTCGCCGTTCTTGCGACCCTGGCCATCGGATCCGTTGCCGGCGGCGGGGTATGGCTGTGGCAGAGTGGTTGGGTGGCCAGGACCACCGCCGAAGTCAAGCAGCAGGTCATCGCCGCCTCGGCGCGCCTCAGTTTCACGGTCCAGGAGATCATGGTCGTCGGGCGCGACCAGACATCACCGAAGGCTCTGCTCAAGGCCCTGCGGCTGAAGCGGGGTTCTCCGATCCTGGCCTTCGACCTCGAGGCCGCGCGCCGGCGCCTCGAAGACCTGCCGTGGGTGCGGTCCGCCTCCGTAGAACGTGTCCTCCCCGACACCGTCGTCATGCGCGTTGTCGAACGCCAAGCGCTGGCGCTTTGGCAGCGAAAAGGCAGGTTCTCGCTTATCGACGAGCTGGGGACGGTGATCCCGGAGCGTCGTGTCGGTCGGTTCAGCCGTTTGCCGGTCGTCGTCGGCAAGGATGCACCGGCCCATGCCGCCGACCTTCTCGAGACCCTGAAGACCCAGCCCCAGTTGATGACCCGGGTCAAGGCCGCGGTATGGATTGGCGGGCGCCGCTGGAACGTGCGCCTCGACAATGGGATCGACGTCCGCCTGCCCGAGGACAAGGCCGTCGACGCCTGGGCCCGCCTCGCCGAATACCAGCGCCGGCACAAGGTCCTGGCGCGCGATATCCGGGTCCTCGATCTGCGGCTTCCCGACCGCCTGATCGTCCGCCCGGCGAAATCGGCGCCCCGGACCAAGAAGAAACGCGGCCAGGAAACCTGACCGGCGGCTGACGACAACCGAGAAACCTGACGAGAACACTGAAACGTGATGAAAAAAAGAACAAATCTGGCACAAGGCAAGGCACGCAACGGACTGATTGCGGCCCTCGACGTCGGCAGCACCAAGAACTGCTGCCTGATCGCCCGGACCAACGGCGTTGCTGGACCCGAGGTGGTCGGCATCGGCCACCAGGTATCCCGCGGTGTCCGCTGCGGGACCATCGTCGACATCGATGCCGCCGAGGTGGCCATCCGTGCCACCGTGGAAGCGGCCGAGCAGATGGCCGGCGAGAACATCCGCCAGGTCATCGTCAACATCTCCGGTGGCAACCCCAGTTCGCGCTTGATTTCCTATGAGGTATCCATCGCCGGGCACGAGATCGGCGACGCCGATCTCTGGCGCATCCTCGATCCCGCGGCCCTCGCCCGCGAACAGCTCGACGACCACGAGCTCACTCACACCATTCCCGTAGGCTACAGCATCGACGGCAGTCGTGGTGTCCGTGATCCCCGGGGCATGTACGGCGAGCGTCTCGGCGTCAATCTGCATATGATCAGCGTTGCCAACGGGGCGGCACGTAACCTGGCTGCAACGGTGGGCCGGTGTCACCTGGACATCGAATCCAAGGTGATCTCGCCTTACGCGTCGGCCCTTGCCTGTCTCAGCGATGACGAGGCCCAACTGGGCGTGACCGTCATCGACATGGGCGGCGGCACCACATCCATCGCCGTGTTCTTCGACGGCGAGGTGGTTCACGCCGGCATCATTCCCATCGGCGGCGTCCATGTCACCAACGATGTCGCCCGCGGCCTGTCCACTCCCCTGGTCCACGCCGAGCGCATGAAAACCCTCTACGGCAGCGCCATCCCATCGCCGTCCGATGACCGCGAGATCGTCAAGGTACCGCAAATGGGCGAGGAGGAAGCCCCGGAGGGTGCCAGCCAGGTGCCCCGTTCCATGCTCATCGGCATTGTCCGCCCACGTCTTGAGGAAACCTTCGAAATGGTCCGTGCCCACCTCGAGGCCACCGGATTCGACAAGGTCGCCGGCCGCCGCGTCGTGCTGGTGGGGGGCGCCAGCCAGCTTCCCGGGGTCCCGGAACTGGCCGGCATGATCCTCGACAAGCAGGTGCGCGCGGGCAAACCCAGAGCCATTGCCGGGTTGGCGGAAGCTGTCAGCGGCCCGGCGTTCGCCACCTGCGCGGGACTTTTAGCCTACGCCGTCAGGAACCCGGCGGAGGCGCCGGTCGGCGCCTATCGCCCCACCGAGGAGCCGCGAGGGGGTCTCGACCGGCTCGGGCAATGGATCCGTGAAAATTTTTAATTCGCAAGCCTTCGATATCAGGGCGCCGTCGGCGCCTTGCCGTGATTCTCCGAAACACCGGCCGAAGCGGTGTTTCCCCGATTTTCCTTTGATTTCGACATATTTCCGGAGGACGACATGACCATCAACCTGAGCGTACCAACCGACACCGACTCGCCGGAATTGAAACCGAGAATTGCTGTTCTCGGCGTCGGCGGCGCCGGCGGCAATGCGGTCAACAATATGATCCAGGCAAAACTGGAAGGCGTTGAATTCGTCGCCGCAAACACCGACGCCCAGGCACTCGGTCAATCGGGTACGGAACGTCGCATTCAGTTGGGTGTCACCATCACCCGGGGGCTTGGTGCCGGCTGCCGCCCCGACATCGGCCGAGCCGCCGCCGAGGAGGCGATGGAGGAAATCGTCGACATGCTGGACGGCGTCAACATGGTGTTCGTTGCCGCCGGCATGGGCGGCGGTACCGGTACCGGCGCCGCTCCGGTCATCGCCCGCGCGGCGCGTGAAAAGGGCGTCCTGACCGTCGGTGTCGTGACCAAACCCTTCCAGTTCGAAGGCATGCACCGCATGCGCCTTGCCGAGACCGGCATTGCCGAGCTCGAACAGTACGTCGATACCCTGATCGTCATTCCCAACCAGAACCTTTTCCGGGTTGCCAACGAAAAGACCACCTTTGCCGATGCCTTCAGCATGGCTGACGAGGTCCTCTATTCCGGCGTCCGCGGGGTCACCGATCTGATCGTGATGCCCGGCCTGATCAATCTCGACTTCGCCGACATC
>JAJFIG010000202.1 GCA_021775195.1 Rhodospirillales bacterium
GTAGCCGAGGCAGACCAGGCCGCGGACACCCGTCTCGTCGGCGACCATGCTCGCCATGCGCCCGCCCATGGACTTGCCGCCGATGACCAGATTCCCGGCACCCAGTTCATCGATCACCGCCCGCCAGGCGTCCAGCAGTACCGGTGCCCGGTCCGGCGGGCGCCTGGTGCCCTCGGCGCGGCGTCGCGCCATGTAGGGGAACTCGAACCGCACCACCCTGAGCCCCGCCGCCGCCAGTCCGTCCGCGAAAGCCGCTATGAAGGCCGAATCCATCGGCGCCCCAGCGCCGTGGGCCAGGGCCACCGTCACCGCCGCGTCGGCGGGTCCGTTGAACAGGTACTCGGGTGGCGCCACCGCCTACTCCGCCGCCTTGGTCCCCTGGGCCGGGGCCTGGAATTCGGCGAAGAAGTCGTTGCCCTTGTCGTCGACGACGATGAAGGCCGGGAAGTCGACGACCTCGATCTTCCAGATCGCCTCCATGCCCAGTTCCGGGTACTCGATGCACTCCACCTTGGTGATGCAGTCCTGGGCCAGGCGTGCCGCCGGGCCGCCGATGGAGCCCAGGTAGAAGCCGCCGTGCTTCTTGCAGGCGTCGGTGACCCGGCGCGAGCGGTTGCCCTTGGCCAGCATTACCATGGAGCCGCCGGCGGCCTGGAACTCGTCGACGTAGGAATCCATGCGCCCCGCCGTGGTCGGGCCGAAGGAGCCCGAGGCATAGCCTTCCGGTGTCTTCGCCGGGCCGGCGTAATAGATGCAGTGGTCCTTGACGTATTGGGGCAGGTCCTCGCCGGCGTCCAGGCGTTCCTTGAGCTTGGCGTGGGCGATATCGCGGCCGACGATCATCGGCCCCTTGAGCGACAGCCGGGTCTTGACCGGATGGCGGCTCAGTTCCGCCACGACCTCGTTCATGGGCTGGTTGAGGTCGATGGTCACCACCTCGCCGTTCAGTTCGTCGTCGGTGATCTCCGGCAGGTACTTGGCCGGGTCGGCCTCCAGTTCCTCCAGAAACACCCCCTCGGCGGTGATCTTGCCCAGGACCTGGCGGTCCGCCGAGCACGAGACCCCGATCCCCACCGGGCACGAGGCGCCGTGACGCGGCAGGCGGATGACGCGCACATCGTGGGCGAAGTACTTGCCGCCGAACTGGGCACCGATGCCCAGTTTCTGGGTCATCTTGAACACCGCCTCCTCGGTTTCCAGGTCGCGGAAGGCCTGGCCGAATTCATTGCCCTCGGTGGGCAGGCTGTCCAGGTAGTGGGTGCTCGCCAGTTTCACGGTCTTGAGCGTCAGCTCGGCCGAGGTGCCGCCGATGACGATGGCCAGGTGGTAGGGCGGGCACGCCGCCGTTCCCAGCGAGCGCAGCTTCTCGTCCAGGAAGCGCATCAGCGAGTCCGGGTTCAAAAGCGCCTTGGTCTCCTGGAACAGGAACGACTTGTTGGCCGAACCGCCGCCCTTGGCCACGAACATGAACTTGTAGGCGTCGCCGGGGGTGGCGTAGAGCTCAATCTGGGCCGGCAGGTTGTCGCCGGTGTTGACCTCTTTGTACATGTCCAGCGGCGCCATCTGGCTGTAGCGCAGGTTGCTGCCGACGAAGACATCGCGGATGCCTTCCGACAGCGCCGCCTCGTCGTCGCCGTCGGTCCATACGTTTTCGCCCTTCTTGCCCATGACGATGGCGGTGCCGGTGTCCTGGCACATGGGCAGGATGCCGCCGGCGGCGATATTGGCATTCTTCAGCAGTTCGAGCGCCACGAAGCGGTCGTTGTCCGAGGCCTCCGGGTCGTCGAGGATCTTGCTGAGTTGGGCCAGGTGCTCGGGGCGCAGCAGGTGCGACGTGTCGCGCAGGCCCTCCCGGGCCAGCAGCGTCAGTGCCCGGTTGTCCACCTTGAGGACCGTGCGGCCGTCGACCTTGACCGTGCTGACGAAACCTCCGGTGAGTTTCTTGTAGGGTCTGCCGTCGTCGCCGAGCGGGAACATCTCGTGGTGGACGTATTCGGTCATGGCCATGTCCTCGTCAGGTGGTTGGTGCCCGATGGACCCCGGGTGGGGTGGCGTACCGGCGTCGGTTATTTCTTGCGGAAGGTGTCCAACGCGATCACCTCGCCGGTCTTCTTATCATCCTCGGTTGGCATGTCGTAGGGGTCAGCGGCGACATCGTTGGACCCGGCCTCGGGCTCGCTCTGCGCGGCCCCGTCTTCCTTGTTCGCGGCCAGAGCGTTCACCTTTAACTGCAAGCCGAAATTGACCGACGGATCGGCAAAGGCGGTCACCGCGCTCAGGGGGATGCGCAGGCGTTCGCTCTTGCCCGCGAATTTCAAGGTGACCAGAAATACGTCCCGGTCCACTTCCAGGTCCTGGAACTGATTCTGCAGAACGATGGTCATCTCGTCCGGGTATTGGGTGCGAAGATGTTGTGGAATCCTCACCCCGTCCTCGCCGGTGCGGAAGGTGACGTAGAAGTGATGTTCACCGGGAGGACCCTCCGCCGCAACGTACGCCAGCGTTCGCCGGATGACGCTACGAAGGGCCTCTTCAATCCATTTGTCGTATCGCAGCGGATCTGTCGTCATGGGAGCCGATCATCAAAAGTGTGCCTTGAACCCCGAAGGGCCGTTAAGTGGGGGGCTTCTGTTGCCAGGTGCCCCCCGAACCCCGCAATAACAGCCGTTAGGCGGCTACTGCAAATGCCTCGTTATCATTGGCATTTGTATGTTTGGCCCGATAACGGCGGTACCATGCCGGGCAAAAACCATGCCTTTACCACGCGCGTCGATCCTGTTTCGCCCCCAAAATGTTGCCCCGGCCGTGACCCTGGCCGCGGAAAGGATTTTGGTGGAGGCGCCGGGCACTGCCCCCGGGTCCGCAACGCTTATTCCACACGGCGTTTATCGCCATAGTCGGTTTCCCGACGCTTTCAATATAAGGACTGGACCGCCGCTTTGAAAGGGGAAGCGAAGCCCAAGATGCGGGCAAAAGGGGGCACGAACGGGCACTCCTGGTTCCGGGTTCCGGAGGGGCTTTGCCCGCCCGCCGGGAAAGGCTAAAGTGCCTGGCGATCCTGCCACGTCACCCGCGATTCCTAGGGGAGAAGAATTCATGGACCTTACGCCCGAACAACGGGCCGAGATCGACGCCCTGCGCGCCCAGCGCACCGAAACCCGCCGCGCCGTCGCCCCGGCGCTGGAGGAAATCCTTTACGAACCCATTCCGGTGCTCGACCACGGCTTCATCCGCGTCATCGACTACATGGGCGACGACGCCGCCATCGTCCAGGCGGCGCGGGTGTCCTACGGCAAGGGTACCAAGAAGGCGCAGTCCGACGCCGGCCTCATCGCCTATCTGCTGCGCCACCGCCACACCACGCCCTTCGAGATGTGCGAGATCAAGTACCACGTCAAACTGCCCATCTTCGTCGCCCGGCAGTGGATCCGCCACCGCACTGCCAACGTCAACGAGTACTCGGCCCGTTATTCCATCCTTGATAGGGAATACTACGTCCCCGACCCCGACCAGTTGGGCACCCAGTCGCGCTCCAACCGCCAGGGCCGCGGCGCCGTGCTCGAGGGCGAAGAGGCCGATCACGTGCTTGGCCTGCTGCGCGCCGACGCCGAACGTTGCTATACCGACTACGAGGTCATGCTCAACGAGGACTCGGACGGCAACAAGCTGGACGAGAACAGGGCCGGGCTTGCCCGCGAGTTGGCGCGCATGAACCTGACCCTGAACGCCTATACCCAGTGGTACTGGAAGATCGACCTCCACAATCTTCTCCATTTCCTGTCGCTACGCGCCGATCCCCATGCCCAGTATGAGATCCGCGTCTATGCCGACGCCATGGTCGAGACCCTCCGCCACTGGCTGCCCATCACCTACGAGGCCTTCGTCAATTACCGCCAGGGCGGGCTCAGTCTGTCGGCCAAGGGGCTTGCCGTGGTCAAGCGCATGCTCGATGGCGAAGCCGTGACCCAGGAAACCAGCGCCATGAGCAAGCGCGAGTGGCGCGAACTGATGGAAAGCCTCGGCCGAGAGGCTTAGGTCGGCAATGAAGACCCATGTCCAGGTCGCCGTCATCGGGGGCGGCCTTGTCGGCTGCAGCATCCTCTATCACCTGACCAAGCTCGGCTGCACCGATGTCGTGCTGCTCGAGCGTGACGAGCTCACCTCCGGGTCCACCTGGCATGCGGCCGCCAACATTCACGGCCTGCACGACACCAACAACGTTTCGCGCCTCCAGTACTACACCATGAAGCTCTACACCGAGCTCGAGGCCGAGACCGGCCAGTCCTGTGGTGTCCACCAGCCCGGCTCCATCTACCTCGCCAGCACCAGGGAGCGCATGCATCAACTTCGCCTGCAGCGGGCCAAGGCGCGCGCCTATGGTGTCGAGTTCGAGGAACTGTCCCTGGCCGTGGTCCGCGACCTCAATCCCTTCGTCAACCTCGACGGCGTCCTATGCGCCATGTACGAGGCCGCCGGCGGCCATGTCGATCCCTCCGGCGTCACCCACGCCTACGCCGCCGGAGCCCGCAAGTTGGGCGCCGAGATCCACCGCTTCACGCCGGTCACCGAAACCAACCCCCGTCCCGGCGGGGGCTGGGACGTGGCGACGGATAAGGGCACCATTCGCGCCGACGCCGTGGTCAACGCCGCCGGTCTCTGGGGCCGCGAGGTCGGCCGCATGGCCGGCCTGGAGCTGCCCTTGATGACCATGGAGCACCAGTATCTGGTGACCGAGGAAATCCCCGAGCTTGCGGCCCTCGGCCGCGAACTGCCGTCGCTGGCGGACCGGGACGGAGAATACTACCTGCGCCAGGAAGGCAATGCCCTGCTCGTCGGGGCCTACGAGAAGGACGGCCGGTTCTGGTCCGTCGACGGTACCCCGTCCGACTTCGGCCACGAGCTGCTGCCCGATGATCTCGACCGCATCAGCGACAACATCATGCGCGCCTGCGAGCGCATGCCGTGCCTCGCCGACGCCGGCATCAGGCGCATCATCAACGGGCCCATGATCTGGACCCCCGACGCCAGCGCCCTGGTCGGCCCGGTGCCGGAACTGCGCAACTACTTCGTCTGCACCGGCATCATTCCCGGCTTCAGCCAGAGCGGCGGCCTCGGGCTTGCCGTGGCCCAATGGATCGTCGATGGGGAACCGGAACTGGACCTCTTCGGCTGGGACGTTGCCCGCTTCGGCGCCTGGGCGGACAAGCCCTACACCATGGCCCGCGCTTTCGACAATTACACCTCTCGGTTCCGCATTCATTTCCCCAACGAGGAACGCGACGCCGGTCGTCCCGTGCGCACCCGCCCCGTCCACGACCTGCAGCGCGACGAAAAGCGGGCCGTGTTCGGCTTCTCCTTCGGCTGGGAGCACCCCCTCTGGTATGCGCCCGAAGGGATGGCTCGGGAAGATCATTTCACCTTCGAGCGCCCGCGCTGGTTCGACGCTGTCGGCCGCGAATGCCGTGCCCTTCGGGACGGCGTCGGCGTCATCGACATTTCCAACTTCGCCAAGTACCGGGTCACCGGCGCCGGGGCCGAGGCCTGGCTCGACGGCCTCTTCGCCAACCGCCTGCCGGCCCGGGTCGGGCGGGCCTCGCTGTCGCCCATGCTCAGCGCCCGGGGCGGCGTTGCCGGGGATTTCACCGTCACCCGGCTCGCCGACGACGACTTCTACGTCATCGGGTCCGGCATCGCCGAACGCTATCATTCCCGCTGGTTCAACAGCCGCCTGCCGGCGGCCGGCGTCGAATTCCAGTCCCTGTCCGCGGCCTACACCGGCTTCAATGTCGCCGGGCCCGGGTCCCGCGACCTTATCGGCCGCCTGATCGACGAGGATTTTTCCAACCAGGAATTCCCCTTCATGGAGGGCCGGGTCTGTCGTATCGGTGAAGCCGAGGCCATCGTCATCCGGGTTTCCTTCACCGGCGATCTCGGTTACGAGATTTACGTTCCCGAGCAACACCAGTTGGCGGTCTACGATGGCCTGTTCCGTCTCGGCGCCGACCTCGGCGTCCAACCCGTCGGCTCGCGCGCCCTGGCGTCGTTGCGTGTTGAAAAGGGATACGGCAGCTGGGGCCGGGAATACTCGCCCGAATACCGGCCCCGGGAATCCCGCCTCGAGCGGCTGATCAAGGACGACAAGGGCGACTTTTGCGGCCGTGACGCCTATCTACGGATCAAGGACGCACCGCCCCGCGAACTGTTGTGCTTCTTCAAGGTCGACGCCGCCGATGCCGATCCGGTCGGTAGCGAACCGGTGTTCACCGCCGACGGGTCCGTTGTCGGCCGGCTGTCGTCGGCGGCGTACGGTTTCACCGTCGATGCCAGCGTCGCCCTCGGTTATCTTGAAACGTCCCACGCCGTTCCCGGCGCCCGGTTGGAGGTGCCCGTCCTCGGCACCAACCGGCCCCTGACGGTGCTGGAACGCCCGCTTTTCGATCCCGATGGGACGCGCCTGCGAGGCTAGATTCTATTCGGGCAGGAAGGAACATCATGCGCCAGACCAGAGATCCAGGAATCGACGTCATCCACTCCCGTCCCGGCCATCGCTGTTACGGCATGGGGCTCGGGGTCTTGATCGTCGACGACGTTTACCCGGGTTTCCCCGGCGACGTCCGCAATGCCAGCGCCTTCCCCTATCCCGTCCAGTACGAGGTGGTCGAGGGCATCGACATCAAGCAGCTCGCCTATTCCGACGACCGCGATGTCTGCCTGGAGCCGATCCAGCGGGCGGCGCGCAAGCTCGAACGGATGGGTGTGCGCGCCATCATTTCCGAGTGCGGCCATTTTTCCTACTTCCAGAAAAAGATCGCCGCCTCGGTCAACATCCCGGTTTTCCTCTCCAGCATGCTGCAGGTGCCGTGGGCGCAGCAGGTCATCGGCCCGGAAAAGGTCGTCGGGCTTCTCGTCTCCCACACCGACCCCGTCACCCCGGCCCATCTCGACGCCGTCGGCATCCGCGCCGACAGCAACGTCGTTATCCGTGGCGCCCGCAACGACGGCAAGTGCCCGGCCTTCGACCACCTGTGGGTCAAGGACATGCGCGCCGACCCCGTGCGCGTTTCCTATGCCGAGGCCGAGGAACAGTTCGTGAAGGTGGCGGTGGATTTCTTCGCCGACACCCCGGACATGGGGGCCATGGTGCTGGAGTGCACCGGCTTTCCGCCCTTCGCCCGCGCCATCCAGCGCCGCATCGGCATCCCCGTATTCAGCTTCTCGACCCTGATGGATTTCGCCTGGTCCGTGGCCGCCCATCGGGACTTCTACGGCCACGTCTGACATTTACGGAATTGAAAAGGTTTTCGGTCCCTTATAATGGCCCGATGAAGCCGTCACGGCGACTTGGGTATGCCCATGAAGAAAAACCTGAAGGTTGTTGATTCCGTTGATCTGGGGCCCACGGACGTGGCCCTGGTGTGGGACGGCGAGGGCGGGCTCAGCGCCTATGTCTCCGACGCCGACCTTGCCCACGCCATGCCCGACCACCTGCTCGAGGCCTTCGCCGTCATGCTCTCCATGGAGGACCCTGAGATCAAGTCCCGCATGTGGGAGAAGATGGAAAACAGGATGGACGTCGACCTTGCCCGGCATCCGGAACAGGCCGCCGCTCCTCCGTCCGATCCAGACCCGGAACCCGACCCCGCCTGAGGGCCGCCGCCCTACTGCATGACGATCTTGGGCGCCGTCGCCTCGCGCTCGTCCAAACCTTTCCTGATCTGTTCCCAGATTTTCCGGGCGATGGCCACGTAGGCCTTGGCGTGGACGCTGGCGGGATCGGAGACGACGATCGGCTGGCCGCTGTCCGAGGTCTCGCGGATCGCGATGTCCAGGGGAACCTCACCCAGAAAGTCGGTGCCCAGGCGTTCCGCCGTGCGCTTGGCGCCGCCATGGCTGAAGATCTCCGAGCGTTCGTTGCAGTGAGGGCAGACGAAGTAGCTCATGTTTTCGATGATGCCCAACACCGGCACGTCCACCTGACGGAACATGTTGAGACCCTTGCGCGCGTCCAGCAGCGCGATGTCCTGGGGCGTCGACACGATCACCGCGCCGGCCAGGGGCACCTGCTGGGCCATGGTCAGCTGGGCGTCGCCCGTTCCCGGCGGCATGTCGACCACCAGGACGTCGAGCTCGCCCCAGTTGACGTCGCGCATCATCTGCTGCAGCGCCGACATGACCATGGGGCCGCGCCAGATGGTCGGCGTCTCCTCGTCGACCAGGAAGCCCATGGACATGCACTTGAGGCCGAAGTTCTCCATCGGCTCCAGGCTGCGCCCGTCGACGGAGACCGGCTGCCCGGCGATGCCCATCATGCGCGGGATCGAGGGGCCGTAGATGTCGGCGTCCAGCACCCCGACACTGTGCCCGCCCGCCGCCAGGGCCAGGGCCAGATTGACCGCGGTGGTCGACTTGCCGACGCCGCCCTTGCCCGAGGCCACGGCGATGATCGCCTTGACCCCCGGCATCAGGGCGGGATCCAGTCCCGCCGCTATGCCCGGTCCGCCCGGAGCCGGGCCCGGACCCGCCGGCGCGCCGCCGTTGCCGCCGCTTCCCGGCGCCCGTTCGGCGGTCAGCACCACCGTTGCCGAGATCACCCCGGGCAGGTCGAAAACGGTCTTCTCCGCTTCCCTGCGAAGGGGCTCCAGGTGGGGGCCGCGCTCGGGATCGACCTCGATGGAAAAGGCCACATGCCCGTCCTTGACTTGCAGGCCGGAGACCATGCCCTTGCTGACGATATCCTGGTCTTCGTCGTCGACGCCACCCAGGGCCTCCAGAATTTGTTCTTCGGTGACCTGCGTCATCCTTGAAATCTCCCCGTCACTGGCCGATATCATTGGGGCTCGCGCATCGCCTTCACGTTGCGCTGCCGGTGAAGCTGTCCTATAAGGCAAGCCGATCAGATATACGACGTAGCGTCGCAAACACAAGATACAAGACCTGATCACCCAGCAGACTTTTTTATGAGGACCTAAATATATGGCTTGGAATCCACAGGGCGGAGGCCAGGGGCCATGGGGCCGCGGCACTCCCGGCCCTCAGCCACCGGACATCGAGGAAATCCTGCGCCGCGGCCAGGACAAGTTCAAGCGCTTCCTGCCCGGCGGCATGGGCACGGCGCGGGCAATCATCCTGGCGATCATCGCTGTCGCCGCGATCTGGCTGGCCAGCGGGCTCTACCGGATCGAATCCGGCCATAAGGGGCTGGTCTTGCTGTTCGGCAAGAACGTCGCCGAGACCGATCCCGGCCTGCACTGGTTCTTTCCCGGCCCCATCGGCGAGGTCGTGATCCCCAATGTCGAGCGCTCGCGCCGCGTCGACGTCGGTTTTCGCACCGCCGGCACCTCGACGCGCGCCGGCGCCGTGCGTGATCTGCCCGAGGAAAGCCTGATGCTTACCGGCGATCAGAACATCGCCGATCTGGATTTCACCGTTCTCTGGAAGGTCAATAACCCGGCCAATTTCGTCTTCAACATCCGCGACCCGGAGACCACCGTGAAGGTGGCCGCCGAAAGCGCCATGCGCGAAGTCATCGGCCAGACCCCTCTCGAGGACGCGTTGGCCGGCGGCAAGGAAATCATCCAGAACCGCACCCGGGACCTGCTTCAGACCATCCTCGACGGCTACGGCGCCGGTATCTCCATCGATACCGTGCAGCTTCAGAAGGTCGACCCGCCGGGGGCGGTCATCGACGCCTTCAACGAGGTCCAGCGCGCCAAACAGGACAAGGAGCGCAAGCTGAACGAGGCCGAGGCCTACCGCAACAAGATCGTCCCCACCGCCCGCGGCGAGGCGGCGCAGATCACCCAGAACGCCACCGCCTACAAGGAAAAGGTCACCAAGGAGGCCGAGGGTGAGGCGCAACGCTTCCTGGCCATCTACGAGAGCTTCAAGGCCACCGAGGACGTCGCCCGCCAGCGCCTCTACCTGGAGACCATGGAAGAGGTTCTGGGCGGCGCCAGCAAGGTCATCATCGACAGCAAGGGCGGCGCGGGGTCGGGCGTGATTCCCTACCTGCCCCTGCCGGAACTCCAGAAACGCAGCGGGAGGGCAGGCAAATGAGTAAGATCGCCCTAGCAATCGTCGGCGCCATCGTCGTCGCCGCCGGCGTCGTCGCCTCCAGCGCCCTGTTCACCGTCGACCAGCGGGCCCAGGCACTGGTCATGCAGTTCGGCGAAATCATCAAGACCGTCAACAAGCCGGGACTGAACGTGAAGATCCCGTTCGTCCAGAACGTCGTCTACTACGACAAGCGGGTCCTCGACCTCGACCCGCCGGTGGAACAGGTGATCCTGGCCGATCAGAAGCGCATCAACGTCGATGCCTTCGCCCGCTATCGCATTGTCGATCCCAAGCGGTTTTTCCAGGCGGTGAAAACCGAACTGACCCTTCGCGACCGTTTCGGAAAGATTCTGAACTCGAGCGTTCGGACCATCCTCGGTCGCCATTCCCTGCCGGCGCTCCTCTCCGAGAACCGCGACGACATCATGGCCACCATCAAGGAAAGCGTCACCGCCTCGGCCAACAACTTTGGCATTGAGGTGGTCGACGTGCGCATCGGCCGCACCGACCTGCCCGAGGACATTTCCAAGAACGTCTTCGACCGCATGCGCTCGGAGCGCGAGCGCCAGGCCAACCTTTTGCGCGCCGAAGGGGACGAGGCCAAGCAGCGGGTCACCGCCGACGCCGACCGCCAGAAGACCATCATCCTGGCCGAGGCGACCAAGCTGGCGGAGATCCTGCGCGGCGACGGCGACGCGGCGGTGACCCGCATTCTCGGTGATGCTCACCAGCAGGGTAAGGACTTCTTCGATTTCAATCGCGCGCTGGAGGCCATGCGCAAGGGCCTGAACCCGGACGACACGACCCTGATTCTGTCGCCCGAGGGCAACTTCTTCCGCTTCTTCGGCGATCCCACCGGCGGCGCCGGAAAGAAGTAGGGAAGACGGTGAAACGATAACACCGGCTGCCGGCAATTGGGGCGGCGTGCCATGCCCCGGAACAACCGTCGGCGGCCGTCAGGACCGACGGAAGGCCATGACTGATCTGCTGACTGCACTTGCCCTCGCCATGGCGATCGAAGGGGCGTTGTATGCATTGTTCCCCGGCGGCATGAAAAAGATGATGGAACATGCCCTGGCCCAGCCCCAGAGCAGCCTCCGGACCGCCGGAATGACTGCTGCGGTGATCGGGGTCGGCATCGTCTGGCTGGTTCGCGGATAAGGGGTCGGTCGTGAACGTTTAACGGTCGAAATGGCGGCGAATCTGCCCTAGTTCGACCATATTTCTGGCCCATAGAAGGAGGCAACGGCCTCGGGTCCCCGCCTCTTGAATACGTCACCGTGATGGACTAGATGGCAATCAACGAAATGAACCGGCGTCACCGTGGCCGGTTTTTTGGATGAGGACATTGGTTTCAGTTATGAGCACTCGCAGAATCGACAACGAATCCGTTAGCCGTGCCCGCGCCGTGGACTCCGTTTCCGGCCCC
>JAJFIG010000203.1 GCA_021775195.1 Rhodospirillales bacterium
CCCAGCAGGTCGTAGCACAGCAGGATCTGGCCGTCGGTGCCAACCCCGGCGCCGATACCGATGGTCGGGATTTCCAGTTGCCGCGAGATCAGCTCCGCGATCTTGCCCGGCACCGCCTCGAACTCGAGCATGAAACAGCCCGCGTCCTCGATCGCGAGGGCGTCCTCGAGAATGACCATGGCCGCTTCCGACGTCCGCCCCTGGATCTTGAAGCCGCCGAACATGGCCACCGTATGGGGCGTCAGCCCGATATGGGACGCCGTCGGGATGCCGGCGTCGACCAGGGCCTTGAGGATGTGCGCCTGGCTCTTGCCCCCCTGGGGCTTGACCGCGTCGGACCCGGCCTCCTGCATGAAGCGGGTGGCGTTGACCAGGGCCCGGTCGACGGTGTTGTAGCTCTGGTACGGCATGCAGCCGAGGACGAAGGTATTGGCGGCGCCGCGGCGCACCGCCTGGCTGTGCAGGACCATCATGTCCATGGTCGCCGGCACCGTGTTGGGGTGTCCGTGGGCGATCATCGCCAGGCTGTCGCCGACCACGGCGACGTCGACCCCCGCCATCTCCGCCCATTGGGCCGAGGTGTAGTCGGGCACCGACATGTAGACCATCTTTTCGCCGGTGTGCTTGGACTCCCGGATTTCCGTGATCGTCCGCCTTTTGCGGTCGGTTTGCTCGGACTCGCCCATGGCCCCGCGCTTCCCCCCAGAGCTCTGCGGTGTGATGTATCCTTGATATACAGATTATATGTTAAGGGCTTGCCGGCCCGCCGGTCAAGCGATCCAATGCCGGCTTCAATCGTGCCGGTGGTGGGGATTGGTGCAGGCGAGCTCACCGCCGTCCGCGTCACCCTCCAGCCGCTCCATCAGCTTCTCCGCCAGCTTTTTGGTGAAATCCAGGCACAGGACGGCGAAGGCCCGCGCTCGCTCCCGGTCGGCGAAATAGTACTCGCCGTCGAGGCAGCCGTTTTCCTGATAGTTGGCCGAAAGCTGGGTGCTGACGCCGAGCTGGGTGCGCGGGATTTCGATACCGGTGCGGTCGCCCATCCTCTCGATGGCGCAGACCATGTTGTCGGTCACGATGACCCGGTAGGTGGCCTCTCCGTCGGCCATGGCCTTCCTCTTTCGTCCCCGGCGGCGGGCTCCTCAGAACCGCCAGCGGTCGTCGCCGGCAGTATTGGCGTTGCCGGTGCAGTTGCCGAAACAATAGGGCGCGTTCTGGGTTTCCTTGCACCCGCACATGTGGAACTCCCCGGAGATCGGGGCAACGAAGGCGATCGGTTTGAACTTGGTGCCCTTGTGGGACCCATCGCACCAGGGCTGCTTGGCGCTCAGCCCACAGCTACACCAGACATACGTTTTCCCGGTCTCGACCGTGACGATATAGGGCTCGCGCTGCTGGGCAACGGGTTTATCCATGGACCTCCTCTTCCCCGGCTTTTTCCGCCGGCCGATCACGCTGGCCAGTGTTCCGGATCAGGGTCCCGTAGTCCAGGACTCCTGATGCCGAGATGATCTCGGAGACGTATTCCTCCTGCCGATAGGCCATCACGTGGATACCGGCGACGCCGACGATGTCTTTCACTTCCTGAATGATCTCGACGCAGATGTTGCGCCCTTCCCGCTTCTGGTCCTCGGCCCCCTCCAGGCGTTTGATCACGGCGTCGGGAATATGAACCCCGGGCACGTTGGTGCGGATCCAGCGCGCCGTCCGCGCCGACGCCAGGGGGCCGATGCCGACGATGATGTAGCATTTCTCGTCCAGGCCCATATCCCGGACCCGCTCCATGTAGGCGCGCAGCATGGGCACGTCGAAGCAGTACTGGGTCTGCACGAACTGGGCCCCCGCCTCGATCTTCTTCGCCAGCCGCTGCGGCCGCCAGTCCTGGGGCGGCACGAAGGGATTGGCCGCCGCCCCCAGGAAGACCCGGGGCGGCGAGGTGATCTTGCGCCCCGACAGGAACCGGCCCTCGTCGCGCATCATGCGGATGGTCCTGAGCAATGAAATACTGTCCAGATCGAAGACCGGTTTCGCTTCCGGGTGGTCGCCGGTCTGCACCCCGTCGCCGGTCAGGCACAGGATGTTGGTCACCCCCATGGCGGCGGCCCCCAGCACGTCTCCCTGGACCGCGATCCGGTTGCGGTCCCGGCACGACACCTGCAGCACCGGGCTGTACCCGGCCCGGGTCAGGAGCGCACAAATGGCCATGCTCGACATGTGGCAGTGGGCGCCCGAGGCATCGGTGGCGTTGATGGCGTCGCAGACCTCGGAGAGTACTTTCGCCCGTTCGTAGACTTCCTGGGGATTGGCCGAATCCGGCGGGTTCAGTTCGGCGGTGACGACGAACCGATGCGCCCTCAGCGCCCGCTCCAGCCGCCCTGGCGACGAATGGCCCTCCGGGACCTCGCGCATCGGCATCAAACCTTCGGCGGGAACCATCATCGCTTAACGTCACCTTCGCCAACCGCGGACGTCTCGGCGGCGCTTTCCTCGATATGGCGCAGCCAAGCCGACGTGTCCTTGATTCTGTGATCGACGGGAATCTGGACCTCGTCGATACGTTCGCTGGCGCGCATTTGTTCGCTGCCGGCGCAGGCCTCGACCCAGACGCAGCGCATTTCCGGCTTGACCTCGCAGTTGCCGTCGGGCCGCACCCCGCCGCAGGGTCCGTTGCGCATGGTCTACGGGCAGTTCATGGAGCACGACATGCCCGAGGCCCGGAGAATGCAGCGCCCGCACATCTGGCAATCGAACAGCGCCCCCTTGGTCCAGGTCTCGAGAACCACGAAGGGCTTTTCCAGGCGCTTGTAACCGATACCCCGCCACAGGGGATCGAGCGCCTTCACGATCGGATCGAAGATGTTGTAGCCGGCCTCCAGCAGGCGCGCGTGCCTGGTTGCCCAGAGTCGCATGGCATACATGGAACGGCCCCCCTAGAATTTGTCGCGGTCAGTGCCGGACGCTCAAATCAAACCGCCGCCGCCGGCCACCGTCAACCCTTGCGAATAGACATAGGGCATGCACTCAGCGCATGACAAGACACGATCGTCAACTGCGTTCGTGCAGTTTTTCCGCCCGCGCCGCCTCTACCAGGAAGTCCCGCACCGCGTCGATGCGCCGCGAATGGCGCAACTCCTCGGGATAGACGAAGAAGACGTCGAAGCTGGGACCGCGCAGTTCCGGCAGCACCTCCACCAACTCCGGCGAGTCGTCGCTCATGTAGTAGGGCAGGGCCGCGATGCCGAGGCCACCGAGCACGGCGCGGTAGATGCCGTAGACGCTGTTCACCCGGAGCGCCGGTTCCCGTTTGGCGCCCGTCGCCGTGCCCGCCCCGAGCAGCCAGTTCATGTCGGCCACCGGCATCCGCGTTTCCTCGCCGTAGACGATCAGGTGATGGCCATCCAGGTCCGCGGCGGTCTTCGGCGTGCCGTGGCTCTTCAGGTATTCCTTCGAGGCGAAAACATGGTAGCGGATCGACATCAGGCGGCGCTGGATCAGGTTGGGCTGGCTTTGCGGGGCAAAGCGGATGGCCACCTCGGCCTCGCGCATGGAAAGATCAAGCTCCAGGGCGTCGACCAGCAGCAGCGACACCGCGATATCGGGATATCGGGTCAGGAACTCGTTCATCCGCGACGTCAGCCAGGCCGAACCGAAAGCCACCGACGTGGTGATCCTTAGCGGCCCCTCCGGCCGGTCCCGGCTTTCGTTGATGCGGGCCTGGGCGGTGGCCAGCTTCACCGACATTTCCTTCACCGTCTCGAAGAAGTCCTCGCCCTGTTCGGTCAGGACCAGGCCCCGGGGATGGCGGTGGAAGAGCGATACGCCGAGGGTCCGTTCCAGCTTGGCTATCTGCCGGCTGACCGCCGATTGGCTGAGGGTCACGGTCTCGCCGGCGCGGGTGAAACTGCCCGCCTCGGCCACCGCCAGGAACACCCGCAACAGATCCCAGTCCACAAGCCCACTCCACCACGCCGAACGGCTCGCCGGTCGGCGGCCCGCTTTCGGGGATGCTATCACAGGGTCAATATCGGCGTTAGGGCTGGTTGCGCATCAGCCCGCTGATGACGCTGTTGCGCTTGGCTTCGAGCAGGCCCTTCTGGGAGTGCATCATCCGCCCCAAGGGCGTGGCGCAGGAATGGATCAGGCGCTTTGCCGGCACGTAGGCGATGAACAGGCACGAACCGATGACGTGGATCAGCCACAAGGGCTCGTAGACCCCGGCCAGGACCTTGGCCGCCGGGTCCAGGACCGCGGCCAGGGCGTAGCCGACGAAGGACAGCGCCAGGGCCGGGTCGGCGGGCAGGGACTGGATGCGCAGCGCCTCCACGATGAAGCCGCTGAACAGCACCAGGAACAGGAACATCGCCGTCGGCGTGTCGGTGTATTTCTGCTCTTCGGTACCGTTGACCATGACCCGCCAGACCAGCGCCATGACGCACCCCGCCATCGACATCAGGCCGAAGGCGTCGAAGGAGAAATCGATGGCCAGGCGCATCGGATGGTCGAGCGCCCAGAGTTCCGGATGGCCGAAGGCCGGCATCCCGTCGCGGACCACCACCGCCACCCCCTCGACCACGACCATGAGGGCGAACCCCCAGAAGATCAGGGTGTGCTTGAGCCAGCGGAAGCCGCTCACCGACAGCAGGGTCCGATGCAGCACGACGTCGTCGACCAGGGTTCGGCGCATGGCGTCGGGGTCGCTGTCCCGGCGCGCGACGAGGTGCCCGAAGCGCCGGTAGGTGGGCATGTTGCGCTCGACGATGACCTTGTAGATGCCCGAATCCAGAAGCACGATGGCGGCGAGCGCGAACGGCCCGAAGACGATCCATTTCCAGTCCAGGCGCCCGGCCAGGGCCTCGTGGGTGTAGTAGCCGCCCAGCGCCGAGACCGCCAGGATGTATCCCGCCGCCCCCAGGATCAGCAGCCAGGCGCAGGTGCTTTTCAGGGCAACCGTATCGAACAGCCGCGAGCAGAACAGGAAACCGGCGGCGATCAGGCCCGCGACCAGCAGCAGCATGGTGACCAGGAACAGGCCCCATCCCCAGACGTCGGGAAGGGCGCCGACGGCACCGGCGGCAAACAGGATCGCCCCGGCGGATCCCGTCGCCATCAGGAAGCTGCGTTTGGTCAGCGCCTGTTTCAAAAGCCGTCCCCCGGCTATTGAGAGTCCATGGCCAGCAGGTTGTCCCTGAGGTCCGACGCCCCGCCGGGCACATTGCCGTATTCGTTCATGCACGCCTTGGCCTTCTCGACCGCGACCAGGGCGTCGACGCAATAGGCGTCGGCGCCGATTCTGTCAGCCCAGTCCTGGGAGATCGGCGCCCCGCCGACCATGACCTTGACCTGCTCGCGCAGGCCCTCGGCGACGATCAGCTTGAGGGTCTCGCCCTGCATGTTCATGGTCGTCGTCAGCAGGGCCGAGAAGCCGACAATCTGCGGATTATGCTCGCGGATTGCGGCGATGAAGTCCGCCGGCGGAGTGCTGACGCCCAGGTCGACGACATTGAACCCGGCGGCCTCGAGCATCATGGCGACGATGTTCTTGCCGATGTCGTGAAGGTCGCCCTGGATGGTGCCGATGACGCAGGTCCCGACGTCGGCGGCCTTCTCGGCGATGATCAGCGGCTTGAGGATGTTGAGGGCCGCCTGCATGCACTTGGCCGACATCATCACCTCGGGCAGGAAGTATTCGTCCATCTTGAACCGCCGCCCGACCTCGGCGATGCCAGTCGACATCGGTCCCGCGATCAAGGTCCGCGCCGCGACGCTTTGCTCCAGCAGCGGATTGATGAAGTCGGGCGTTTCCGGGAACTCGCCCTCGATGATGTTCCATTCCAGCTGGTGAAAGATGTCCTTCACCTCGGGCGGCGCGTCGTGCCAGCGGTCGGTCTTGCGCGTCGTCTCGAGGTCGTGCTTGAGGTCCTCGATGTCGAATTCGATCTCGGTCTCGATCTCGAGCTTGGTCCCTGCCTCAGCGGTCATTGGTTGCTTCCTTCCGTTCCCGGCCCGTGCCCGTCGCCCGCGCCGGCCGTAATGATCAGCCTTTTGCGCCGCCCCATTCATCCGCGTCTTCGCCGGTGTCGGCACCGGGTGGCGGGTCCTTGGGCAGGGGATAGACCCCGTACTCGCGGGCCTCCTCCAGCATGGCAATGGTGTTCTCTACCGGCACGTCGTGCTCCAGGCGGTGCGAGGGGCTCAGCAGGTAGCCGCCGCCGTGGCCCATTTCCCAGATCCGCGCCCGCACCTCGGCGCGCACCTCCTCGGGCGTGCCCCAGGGAAGCGTTTCCTGGACGTCGATACCGCCGAGGAAGGCCATGCGGTCGCCCCAGGTGCGTTTCTGGGCCGCCGGGTCGGAATGACGCGCCACCTTCGGCGGCAGGCTGTCGTAAACATCGATGCACTGCTCGCCGTCCTTGGTCTTGCCGTCCATGATCGCGCCCATGAACGGCGCCGCGACGGCGCCGCAGCTGTGGAACTGGATCAGGCCGTCCGGGTTCTTCGCCTTGAAGTATTCCTTCACCTCGGTGTAGCAGCGGTGATAGTGAGGAACGACCTGGCGGTTGAACATCTTCACCGACAGGAACGAGGTCTTCTCGCTGGCAATGTCCTCGGGGCTCATGCGGATCCAGTCCAGGTACTCGCCGCACTGGTCGATCATCGCCTTGCTGAAGTCGATCTCCAGGTCGGTGAGCTTGACCATCAGGGCTTCGAGGAACTCCGGCGACTCGATGAAATCGGAGAAGATCTTGGCGTAGCCGACCATGTACTTGGCCTGCTCGAAGATGCCGCCGCGCCCGCCCTGGCCGAGCAGCGCGAAGGGGGTCTCCTCTTTGACGAACTTGGCGTATTCACGCATCGTCATGCCGGGCATCGGCGAGTCCGCCCAGCACGACTCGTCCCACGGGTCGGGCCAGGGAAAGGCCTCGAGCTGCGCCAGGCCGTCTTCCAGCGGCGCGCTGGTGGCATGGAACAGGGGATAGCCGATCATCTCGTAGTAGCCGCCCTTCTCGTGGGGCGTCCATTTGCGGATTACCCCCCATTCGTCGATGTTGATGTCGACGTCGGGTTTCTCGATCCCCATGTCGAAGTTCACGTCCTCGAACTTGATCGGCCGGAATCCCGGCGAGCCCCCCGGCGGCCCCAGGTTGAGGCGGACGTAGTCCAGCTCCAGTTTTTCCGCCAGGTCGAGTTCGAAGACCACATCCGTGGTCCAGGTGGTCGAGC
>JAJFIG010000204.1 GCA_021775195.1 Rhodospirillales bacterium
GGACCCTGCTCGACGCCGACGGCGATACCGTGGCGCTCCATACCCAGGGGGTGCCGGGGAGCTGGCGCCAGTGGGAATACGGCGATCCAAGGGTCATCGACGCCGTGGGCACCGGGGCCGCCAGGCCCATCGCCGCCCTGATCCGCGCCGGCGGACGGTGAGGCGAGTTTGGCGCGGACGTGGATGTGATCTGTCTTTAGCATTGATTTTAAAGAATTTTTTCGACCGGAGCTCGGGTGCCGGCGGGGTCGAGGTTAACCGTTTACAGGACCTTGCCACGCTGTTAGATTCCGCCGCGCCCCGCGTCGGTGCTGCCAAACCGCCTTCGCGGGACGGTTTTTTTGATCGAGGGGTCGGCGCTACCCGTGCCGAGGCAATCAAAACAAGATGAAAATCCTCGCTTGTAACAGCAACCGGCCACTGGCCGAGGCCATCTCCGCGTACCTCAACCTACCGCTGACCAAGGCCGTCGTGCGCCGGTTCTCGGACATGGAGGTCTTCGTCGAGATCCAGGAGAACGTTCGCGGCGAGGACGTGTTCGTCATCCAGTCGTCGTCCTATCCGGCCAACGACAACCTGATGGAGCTTCTCGTCTGCATGGATGCCCTGCGCCGGGGCTCGGCGCGCCGCATCACGGCGGTCATCCCGTATTTCGGCTATGCCCGCCAGGACCGCAAGTCGGGGCCGCGGACGCCGATCTCGGCCAAACTGGTGGCCAACCTGATCACCGTCGCCGGCGCCGACCGGGTGCTGACCATCGACCTGCACGCGGGCCAGATCCAGGGCTTCTTCGATATCCCGTTGGACAACCTCTACGCGGCGCCGGTGCTGGTCAAGGACATCAAGGAACGGCTCAACGGCGAGGACGTGATCATCGTTTCGCCGGACGTCGGCGGCGTGGTCCGGGCGCGGGCCTTCGCCAAGCGGCTCAACGCCGACTTGGCGATCATCGACAAACGCCGCGAGCGCGCCGGCGTCTCCGAAGTGATGAACATCATCGGCGACGTCAAGGGCCGGCGCTGCATCATGGTCGACGATATCGTCGATTCGGCGGGGACGCTGTGCAATGCCGCGGTGGCGATGATGGAGGCCGGCGCGAGCTCGGTGTGGGCCTACGTCACCCACGGCGTGCTCTCGGGCGGCGCCGTGGCGCGGGTATCGGCGTCGCCGATGGAAACCCTGGTCATCACCGACAGCATCATGGCGACGGAAGCGGTCCGCGTATCGCACAACATCGAACAACTGACCATAGCGCCGCTGGTGGCGGAATCGATCAAGCGCATCAGCGACGAGTCATCGGTCTCGAGTCTTTTCGATTGACCGCATAGGGCCGACAAGAATATTACACCGCCGGCACCCCTGGAGGCTGGCGCTTCGGAGGAGGGAAAGGAGATTCTATAATGGCGAACGTGACAACGTTTTCGGCCGAGTTGCGTGAACGGGCCGGCAAGGGGGCAGCCCGGGCGACGCGACGAGGCGGACGTGTACCGGCCGTGATCTACGGCGACAAACAGAAATCGGTGATGATCTCGCTCGACCCCGGCGACCTCATGCAGCAGCTCCGAGGACCCGGGTTCTTCTCGCACGTGTTCGAGATATCGGTGAACGGCGACAAGCACCGGGTGCTGGCCCGCGACCTACAGCTCCATCCGGTCAGCGAACGGCCGCTGCACGTGGACTTCATGCGCTTTGGTGCCGATACCAAGGTCAACGTCGACGTCCAGGTGATCTTCGAGAACGAGGAGGAATCGCCGGGCCTGAAGCGGGGCGGCGTGCTCAACGTGGTCCGCCACGCGATCGAATTCGTCTGCCCGGCGGACCGGATTCCCGAGAGCATCACCGTCGACCTGACGGGGCTGGAGATCGGCGACAGCGTGCACATCAGTGACATCAGTCTGCCCGACGACGCCGAACCCACGATCAGCGACCGCGACTTCACCGTCGCTACCATCGCCGCGCCGAGCGTCCTGAAGACGCCGGAGGAAGAGGCGGCCGAGGCGGCAGAGGCCGAGGCTCTTCTCCTGGAGGGCGAGGAAGGCGAGATCGTCGAGGGCGAGGAGGGCGCCACGCCCGAAGGCGAGGAAGGCAAGGGCGAGGCGGACGCCGAAAGCAAGGACTAGGCGAGCGGCCGGCAAAGGCACTCGGACATGCTGCTGGTGGTCGGCCTGGGCAATCCCGGCGGCGAATATGCCGGGAATCGCCACAACATCGGATTCATGGCGCTGGACACTATCGTCCAGCGCCATTCCTTTGGATCCTACCGCAAGAAATTCCAGGGCGAGATCGCCGAGGGACGGGTGGCCGGGCGCAAGGTTCTAGCCCTCAAACCCCAGACCTACATGAACGAATCCGGGCGCTCGGTGTTGGCGGCGGCGACCTTCTACAAGATCCCGCCTGCCGACATCCTGGTGCTCCACGACGAATTGGACCTTGCCGCCGGCAAGGTCCGGGTCAAGCGCGGCGGCGGCCACGCCGGCCACAACGGCCTGCGCAGCATCCATTCCCACATAGGCCAGGACTACGGACGGCTGCGGCTGGGGATCGGCCATCCCGGGGACAAGGACCGGGTCACCGGCCACGTGCTCAAGGACTTCGCCAAGGCCGACCAGGCCTGGCTGGACACGCTGCTCGACGCCGTCGCCGATAACTTCGAGCTGATGGCGGGGGGCGATGACGGTGCCTTTATGAGCAAGGTGGCGCTGGCGGTCAATCCGCCGAGACCGAAACCGCCGAAGCCCGAGACTCCGGCCCCTGAAAACGCAGGAAACGGCGGCGGCGGGCCGGACGAAAATGCCGATTAATTGCGGAATCGTAGGCCTGCCCAATGTCGGCAAGTCGACGCTGTTCAATGCCCTCACCTCGACGGCGGTGGCGGAGGCGGCGAACTTTCCCTTTACCACCATCGAACCCAATACGGGGCGGGTCGGGGTGCCGGACCCGAGGCTCGAGGCCGTCGCCGCCATCGCCAAGCCGCCCAAGGTGACGCCGACCCAACTCGAGTTCGTCGACATCGCCGGGCTGGTCCGGGGGGCCAGCCGGGGCGAGGGGCTGGGCAACCGCTTCCTCGCCAACATCCGCGAGGTTGACGCCATCGTCCACGTGCTGCGCTGCTTCAGCGACGACAACGTAACCCACGTGGACGGCGTCATCGACCCGGTGCGCGACGCCGAGACCGTGGCTACCGAGCTCATGCTTGCCGACCTGGAAAGCCTGGAACGCAGGGTAACGCCCCTGACCAAGCGGGCGCGGGGCGGCGACAAGGAGGCCAAGGCGCGGCTCGCCCTGGTCGAACGGGTGATGGCGGTCCTGGGCGAGGGACGGCCGGCACGGACAACCGACATTGCCGGGGACGAGAAGAAGACCTTCAAGGAGCTGCTGCTGCTCAGCGCCAAGCCTGTGCTTTATGTCTGCAACGTCGAGGAAGAGGCGGCGGCGATGGGCAACGCGTGGTCGGAAAAGGTCGCCGCGATGGCTGCCGGCGAGGGCGCCGACGTGGTCGTCATCTCGGCGGCCATCGAGGCGGAGGTAGCGCAACTGGCTGACGCGGCGGAGAAGGCTGAGTTCCTGGAAACCCTGGGGCTGACGGAAACCGGGCTGTCCAGGGTCATCCACGCCGGCTATCACCTGCTCGATCTGATCACCTTTTTCACCGAGGGGCCGAAGGAGGCGCGGGCCTGGACCGTGCGCCGGGGCGCTAAGGCGCCGGAGGCAGCGGCGGCCATCCACACCGATTTCGAGCGCGGCTTCATTCGCGTCGAAACCGTCTCCTATGACGACTTCGTCGCCCTGGGCGGCGAGCAGGGGGCCAAGGACGCCGGTAAGCTGCGCCTCGAGGGCCGCGACTACGTGGTCGAGGACGGCGACGTCATGCACTTCCGGTTTAACGTGTGAGGGGGGGGGCTTTAAGACTTTTCCCCGACAAGTTAGGCTGGGGCAAACAAGGCAGGGAGGCCGGCATGGGGCAGAACATCAGACTGACGGCGGCGGACGGGCATGAGCTGGACGCCTGGCGCGCCGATCCGGCGGGCGCGGCCCGGGGCGGCATCGTCGTGGTTCAGGAGATATTCGGAGTCAACGTCCACATTCGCGACATCTGCGAGCGCCTGGCGGCGGAGGGCTACACGGCGATCGCGCCGGCCGTCTTCGACCGCGCTGAGACCGGGGTCGAGCTCGGTTACGACGACGACGGCATCGCCCGTGGGCGCGAACTGCGCGGCATGATCGAGTGGGACGACACGGTGGCCGACATCGCCGCCGCGGTGGATGTTATGAAGGCCGAGGGCAAGGTCGGGGTTGTCGGTTTCTGCTGGGGCGGCTCGCTGGCCTGGCTTGCCGCCTGCCGCCTGGGGGTGGACGCCGCTGTCGGCTACTATGGCGGCCAGATCATCGACTTCACGGACGAACAACCGACCTGCCCGGTGCTGCTGCACTTTGGCGAGACCGACGGCTCGATCCCGCTCGCCGACGTCGAGGCGATCAAGGCCACCCACACCGGCGTGCCGGTGCACGTCTACGAAGGCGCCGGGCATGGCTTCAACTGCGATCGGAGGGCCAGCTTCGATGCCGCCAGCGCCACCACGGCCTGGGATCTCACGCTGTCCCTTTTCGCCGAGCACGTCGGGTGAGGCCGCCGGTATGAGCGAACCGGGCACGCCCCCCGTCATCGGCGTCATCGGCGGCAGCGGCGTTTACGACATCGACGGCCTGACGGACACGCGCTGGGAGGCCGTGACATCACCCTTCGGGGAACCCTCGGACGAACTGCTGTTCGGTGATCTCGGCGGCCAGGCCATGGTCTTCCTGCCCCGCCACGGCCGCGGCCACCGGGTGCCGCCGGGGGAGGTCAACTACCGCGCCAACATCGATGCGCTCAAGCGCGCCGGGGTCACGGACATCATCTCGCTCAGTGCCTGCGGGTCTTTGCGCGAGGCCCTCGATCCTGGCACCTTCGTCATCGCCGATCAGTTCATCGACCGCACCTTTGCCCGCGAGAAGAGCTTCTTCGGCACCGGGCTCGTGGCCCACGTGGCCCTGGGGCACCCGGTGTGCCCGCGCCTGGGCGACGCCCTGGAGGCGGCGGGCAAGGCGGCGGGCATCCACATGGTGCGGGGCGGGACCTACCTGGTCATGGAGGGGCCGCAGTTCTCGACTGTTGCCGAATCCGAGCTCTACCGGCATTGGAACTGCGACGTCATCGGCATGACCAACATGCCCGAGGCCAAGCTCGCCCGGGAGGCCGAGATTTGCTACGCCACCGTCGCCATGGTCACCGATTACGACTGCTGGCATCCGGACCACGACCACGTCACGGTGGATGCCATCATCAAGGTGGTGATGGAAAACGCCGACAAGGGCCGGGACCTGGTCAGGCGGGTGACGCCGGCATTGGCGGAGCGGGCCGACTCCTGCCCCGCCGGATGCCACCGGGCGCTGGACGACGCCGTCATCACCGCCTCCAAGGCCCGGGACGCGAAGATGATCAAGAAGCTGGACGCCGTCGCCGGGCGGGTGCTGGGAGACTGAGGGGTGGATGGGGCCGGGGCCGCCAGGGGCCTGAGGATCATACCGCCGGTCTATTTCCTCCTCGCCATCGGGATCATGACGGTGCTGGATCACCTGGTGCCGGGGATGCGCCTGGTCGCGCCGCCACTGAGCCACCTGGGATGGTTGCCCATCGGCCTCGGGTTCCTGGTCGCGTTCGCGGCCCTCGATCGGTTCCGGCGAGCGGGCACGACCCACAAGCCGTTTCAGGAATCCAGCGCCCTGGTCACCGACGGCCTCTACGCGCTCAGCCGCAACCCCATGTACGTGTGCCTGACCCTGGCCCTGATCGGGGTCGTCATCCTCTTTGGCACCCTAACGCCGGCGACCGTCCTTCCGGCCTTCGTCTGGGTTATCAACACCCGTGTCATCCCCATCGAGGAGGCCATGCTGGAGAACGCCTTCGGCGACGCCTACCGGGACTACAAGACCCGTGTCCGGCGCTGGCTCTGAAGCGCCCGCGGTGCGCCCGGCGACGGCCGGCGACGTCGCCGCGATCACCGCCTGTGCCGAGGCGGCCTATGCCCTCTATGTGCCCCGTATCGGCAGGAAACCGGCGCCCATGGTCGCCGATTTCGCCGCCCACGTGGCCGCCGGCGAGGTCCACGTGATCGAGGCCGGCGGGCACCTGGCCGGCTACATGGTGATGATGGTCCGCCCCGGCGAGGTATTCATCGACAACGTCGCCGTCGACCCTGGGCACCAGGGGCTGGGGCTGGGCGGGCGGTTGATGGCCCTGGCCGAGGCCACGGCGCGGGAATCGGGGCTGCCTCAACTCCGGCTCTACACCAACGTGGTGATGACCGAGAACGTGGAATTCTACGGATACCTCGGCTTCACCGAGACCGAACGCCGCCACGAAGACGGCTTCGACCGCATTTACATGGTAAAATCGCTGGCGTGAGAGGGATGGCGAGGCCGCAATGACTGGAACAATCGCACCATGAAAACACCGTTCATCGCCTTGGCGCTGGCCCTGGCGGGGGTGGTTCTTGCGCCGGCGCCGTCCCAGGGGGGCGGGGAGGGGCAGACCGCGGTCCAGCCGCGCCCGGCGCAGGCGCCGGCACTGAAGGCGCCCACGGGCGGGGCCTTCACGCTGGTCGATCACAGCGGGCGCACGGTGAGCGAGCGGGATTTCCGCGGCCGCTACATGCTGGTCTATTTCGGCTATACCTATTGTCCCGACATCTGCCCCACCGACCTGCAGACCATGGCCGACGCCATGGACGCCCTGGGGCCGGCGGGGGACCGGGTGCGGCCGGTGATGGTCAGCGTCGATCCGGAACGGGACACGCCGGCGGTGATGGCGGACTACATCGGTCTCTTCCACCCCCGGCTGACGGGCCTTACCGGCACCCGCCAACAGGTGGCGGCGCTGGCTAGGCTCTACGGCGCAAGGTATTTCAAGCTCTTCTATCCAGGCCTCGACGACGACGATGATGACAAGAAAAAGGACGGTGGCGCGGCGGACACCCCCGGCTATATCATGCGCCACACGTCCAATACCTACCTATTGGGGCCGGACGGCCGGGGGCTGGCGACCTTTCCCCGCAACACCGGACCCGAAGCCATGGCGCGGGAAATCCGCCGCCTGATGAACGAATGAGAAGAATGGGGAGGATATTAATGACCCGACCACTGATGGCCCTGGCGCTCTTCGCCCTGACCGCCTTGACGGCTCCGGTTCTGGCCGGGGATTTCCGCGCCGGCGACTTGACCGTGGAACAGCCCTGGGCGCGGGCCACGGCGAGCATGGCGCGGGCGGGGGCGGCCTATCTGAGCATCACCAATCAGGGGACGCGGGTGGACCGGCTGCTCAGCGTCGCCACGCCGGTGGCCAAGCGGGCCAGCCTGCATACCCACCTGATGGAAGGCGGGATCATGAGGATGCGCCCGGTCAAGGCCGTCGAGATCAATCCCGGGGCGCCGACGGTGTTCAAGCCCGGCGGCCTGCACATCAT
>JAJFIG010000205.1 GCA_021775195.1 Rhodospirillales bacterium
CACGACCCTACGCTTGGTGGCGGGGATGGGGGCGGCGGGAGCGCTGGCCGTCGGTGAAACTCCCTGGCAACACGTCGGGGCGGGAATATTCGTGGTCGCGATGATCCTGGATCGGGCGGACGGGGAATTGGCGCGTATGGGGGGCAAGACCACGCCCTGGGGGCATACGTACGATCTTGTCGCAGATGCGTTCTGCGATGCGTTGATCCTGATCGGACTGGGGATCGGATTGCGGAACGGAGTTTACGGCCTCTGGGCCATTCCCATGGGGCTCGTGGCCGGAATCTCGGTGGCGACGATGTTCCTGCTCGTCATGCGCCTGGAAGCCGTTGCAGGTGAACGGGCGGCGGAAATAGGGGCCTTTGCTGGGTTTGATCCCGATGACGCGATGCTGATCATACCGATCACGGTGTGGCTGGGCGGGTCGACACCCTTGCTGCTGGCGGCGGCGGTTGGGGCGCCGGCGTTCATGGTTTTCTTTTTGTGGTTCCTTCGCCGGCGGTCGAAAAAGACCGGATAGTGCTCTAACGGGACGACGTCGGGCGATGGAGCCGGGTCAGGGTCCAAAGGCTCCAAAGCGTGTACACCGCGGCGCCAATGCCGGCAGCGGCAAAAAACGGTGTCAAATATCCGAACCATGTAATTGGCGCCAAAAGGTAAATCCCATCCTCCAGTTCGAACCCGGCGAAGCCGGGATAACCGACCGAATCCCGAGGAGTTTCTTTGCCGATGACCGCGTGACGCTTGTCGATGCCAAGATTGATGAACATGGAGATGATTGCCGACGCCAAGCCCGCAACGCCAAGGGCAAGGGCCCATTGGTCGAGGGTACCATGACGCAGGCCGATGCCCATGCACATAAAAAGTGCTCCGTAACTCAATCCCCCAGTGACATAGTCGAAGTAGTATCCAAACCGTGACGATAGGCCCTTTTGTCGGGCCAGTTCGCCATCGAAATGGTCGAGAAAGCGGGCAAGGACGAACAATCCGGCGCCCCAATTGGCCGTTTCCGGCGTACCTATGGCGAAAAAGCCGGCCCCGGCGAGAGCCATAATCAGGGTCACGAACGTCAGATGATTTGGTGTAACAGGCGTGGCGACAAGGGGTCTGACGAGAACGCGGGCGATACGTTGATCCCAGGGTAAACCGGTCATTACTTGTGTCCCGCAAGTCCTGCAAACGGAAGAAGGTGGTGGCTATTACATCGGTCGAAACCCATGCGCGGCGCCAAGGTGTTGTAGTGACGGATGGATGTCAAGATGGTACCGAGATCAGGTCGCCGGTCTTGTCCGTTTCGCCGCAACGGCGTTATAAGCGGTGCCACTACAATTGCGGTATTACCGGCCTTGACCTCGATAGGATGGGGCAAGTTGCCGTAGTGAAATTTTTATTAGACACGGCCTGGACGTGATTGAACCTGCCATCAACATTTGTCGTCGAATGCTCGATCACTGGCTGGACCTGGTCCGCCGAGGCGCGTGGCTCGTCGTATTGACCGCGGTCTTGAGCAGTGCGGCAGTCGGCGTCTATGTGGTGCGCAACATCAGCATCAATACCAATACTACCGATATGCTGTCTCCGGAACTGCCTTTCCGGCAGGATGCAAGTGCGTTGACCAAGGCGTTTCCGCAGTTTTCCGACAACATCCTCTTGGTCCTCGACGGTGATACTCCGGATATCGCGGACGACGCGGCAAGTGTTCTGGCGCAGGAACTACGCAAGCGTCCGGACCTGTTCGGCGGAGTTTACGATCTTGCCGGTGACCCTTATTTCCGAAAGAACGGTTTGCTCTACCTGGAAACGGATGAGCTTTACGATCTCAGCGACCGGTTGGCAGAGGCGCAACCATTCCTGGGCGTCCTTTGGCGGGACCCCAGTTTGCGTGGGTTCTTCGACATGCTGGGTCTTGCCATCGATGAGTCGCTGAAAAGCAACACCGGGGGTCCGATCGAGATAAAAGCCGTGCTGAAGGCCATCGGCGATGTTGCCGAGAAACAGGCATCCGGGCGCTTTGGGAACCTGTCGTGGCAGGAAATGATGTCCGGTCGTGCCGCCGGCAAGGACGAGAGCAGACGGTTCCTGCTTATTCAGCCGGCACTAGATTTCGCGTCCCTGCAGCCGGCGGCCAAGACGATGAAGGCGCTGAGACGCCTTGCTGGGGACCTGAAACTGGATAGGCAACACGGGGTGCGGGTGCGCCTTTCCGGTTCCGCCGCCCTGGCCCACGAGGAGTTGGAAAGTGTCGAGGAAGGGATGGGGGTGGCGGCCGTCCTTTCACTGGTCCTTGTTGTTGGGCTGCTGCTGGCGGGTCTCGGTTCGCCGCGGTTGGCGGCGTCCATCCTGGTGACACTTATCGTCGGATTGATCTGGACCGCGGGTTTCGGTGTTGCGGCACTAGGCCAATTCAACCTGATTTCCGTCGCTTTTGCCGTCTTGTTCATTGGCTTGAGTGTCGATTTCGGCATCCATTTTGGCCTTCGTTACAAGGAAGAGATCGACCGAGGTCACGAACATCACCGGGCCTTGGGCAAGGTCGGTTCCGGCATCGGAGGCGCCCTGACCCTGTGCGCGGTGACGGCTGCCATCGGGTTCTATTCTTTCCTTCCGACGGCATACCTTGGGCTCGCCGAGCTTGGTCTGATCGCCGGGACTGGCATGTTTATTGCCTTGTTCACCAATATCACCGTGTTGCCGGCGCTGTTGACGCTGGTGACTCTTCAACCGGTGTCGGCCAACGGAAAACGGAGCCGGGGTTCGGCGGTCCAGCCGTTCATAACCGAGCATGCGAATTCAATCGTCTGGGGGGCGTTGGCGGTGGGCCTTGCGGCACTTGCCCTGGTGCCTCTGGTGCGGTTCGACTTCGATCCTATGAACCTGAGGAACTCAAAGACGGAATCGGTCAGCACCTTGCTCGACTTGATGGAGAACAGCCGCAACAGTCCTTATTCCGTTACCATTCTGGCAAAGGACGTGGCGGCGGCGCGGGAGCTGGGGGGCAAACTAGCCGCACTGGATCCGGTGGACATGACAGTCACGCTTTTCGATTACGTGCCGAAAAACCAGGACGAAAAACTCGAGATCATTGGATCCATGGCGCTGTTCCTGGCGCCATCTCTGAGCGCCACCAATCATCCGCCGGCGCCGACGCAGGTAGAACGGCGGA
>JAJFIG010000206.1 GCA_021775195.1 Rhodospirillales bacterium
GCACCGTCAGCATGGTGCCGACGTAGGCGTTGTCGCTGAGCTCGATGACGCAGGACGAGAACTGGGCCGAATCGGCGACCACGGCGACGCCCCACACCAGGCACAGGACCATCAGCACCCAGGGGCTGCCACCGAACAGGAAGCCGATGCCCAGGGCGCAGGTGCCGCTGATCGCCATCGCCCCCATGGTCAACGTCGTCCGTCCCATGCGGTCGGCGAAAATACCGCCGAACAGCGATCCGGCGGCGCCAATCCCGATCACCGCGAAGGTCCCTAGGCTGGCGTAGAAGGCAGCCGCCGATCCATCCATGCTGGCCCGGAAGCTGGCATCCAGGAACAGGCCGATCCACGCCCACATGGCGTAGAGCTCCCACATGTGGCCGAAGTAGCCGAAGTTGGCCAGCCTGAGCGCCTTGTCGGTCCATGCCGTCAGTACGTAGGCGGGACGGAAGGGCGGTGACTCGGTGTGGGCCGGGCCCAGGGCGACCAGGTTGATCAGGCCCCCGGCCAGGGCGGCGAAGACCGACGCGGCAATGATCGTGAACTGCCAGTCGATGCCGCCGGCGGCGTTGAACAGGTGTGGCGAGCTGCTCCCCAGGATCACCGCGCCGACCAGGAGCCCGACCAGGAATCCGGTATCGTCCCGGGCCCACGTGGACGCCATCTTCATGCCCACGGGGTAGAGACCGGCCATGCAGGCCCCGGTGACGAAGCGCAGGGCGATGACCACGCTCCACGCCGGCACCGTCCACAGGATGGCGATGTTGGCTGCTGACCCGACCAGGGCCGCGGCCATGAAGAACCGCTTCGGATGCCAGCGGTCGGCGAGACCCAGGATGGCGCTCCCCAGGGTGCCGGCGACGAAACCGATGGAAACGCTGCTGCTCAGCAGGCTCGCCTGGAAATCGCTCATGGGGTGGGCGTCGCCCAGGGCCGGAATCACCGCCGAGGCCGAGAACCAAAGGCCCAGGCCCATCACCTCGCAGACGGTCATCAGCCCCAGCGATGCCCATTTGGAATGGAATCCGGAACCTGCGGAGGACGCCGTGCCCTTGGCCGGCATCATCGGGTTGCCGCCGCCCGGCGCAGGCGGTCGTTGATTGCCCGACCCAAACCCCTTTCGGGTACCGGCATGACGGCGATGGCCTCGTGCTCGGGGGTATCAAGGCGCCGCATCATCGCGAACAGGTTGGCCGCCGCTTCCTTCAGGTCGCCGCCGGGGCTCAGGTTCAGGGTCGCTCCCGCCGCCCCGGGACCGAGGCCCAGCAGCGCTTCGCCGGGGCCGGCCTCGGTTGCGTCCAGCCGCAGCGGCAGGCCCGGCGCGTAATGGCGTTCCAGCATTCCCGGCGATTTCGGCGCCTCGCCGTCACTGCCCGCGGTTTCCAGGTTGCCGATGACCTTTTCGATGTCCTCCGCCGTCACCCCGCCGGGCCGCAGCAACGTCGGTTGATCGCCGGACAGGTCGACCACCGTCGACTCGATGCCCACCGGGCAGGCACCACCGTCCAGGATCATGGCTACCGCGCCGCCCAGGGACTCGGCCACGTGGGCCGCCGTCGTCGGGCTCACCCGGCCCGAGGGGTTGGCGCTGGGTGCCGCGATCGGGCAACCGGACGCTTCCAGCAGGGCATGGGCGACGGGGTGGCTGGGCACCCGCACCGCCACCGTGTCCAGGCCGGCACTGACCAGCAGCGAGAGCGTCGATTTGGCTTGGCGCGGCAGCACCAGGGTCAGTGCGCCGGGCCAGAAGGCCTCGGCCAGCCGTTCCGCCCGTCCGTCCGCCGCCACCGTCCGGAAGGCCGCTTCGGCGTCGGCGAAATGCACGATCAGCGGGTTGAAGGTGGGTCGGTTCTTGGCCGCGAACACCGCCGCCACCGCCTCGTCGTTGGTGGCGTCGGCGCCAAGGCCGTAGACGGTTTCGGTGGGGAATGCCACTAGGCGCCCGCCGGCGATCAGCCCGCCGGCCGCGGCGATGGCATCGGGGATGGCGGCAACGACACGGGCTTCGGAATGTTCGGTCATCCGGCGCTAAAAAAGAGCCGCCGGTCGTCGCCAGCGACTCTTCTTACTTCCTATTGCTGCTTTCGGCTCGGACCATCCGCGGTAATGATCCGGCGCTGCAGTCACCGCACGGAGTGCGGCGGCTAATGCATGATCGGTCTCCCAATCACGAGAATTATTATGCTCCTGATTCGGTTTTCGGTCAAGAACGTCCCCCTTCGGGTTAGGCTCCCTTGACGATGAAAAAGGGATTTTTGAAGCCGCCTTTTCCATAGGTCAATTCGTCCCCCTCGACGGTGGTCACCGTGCCCCCGGCGAAGCGCACCACGGCATGGCCGGCGGCGGTATCCCACTCCATGGTCGGGCCCATCCGCGGATAAAGGTCGGCCCGTCCTTCCGCCACCAGGCAGAACTTCAGCGAGCTGCCGGCGCTGGCTTCCTTCTTGACCTGGAAGTTGGCCAGGTACTGATCCACTTCCGGCGTCCGGTGGCTGCGGCTGGCGACGACGACGACCCCGTCCCCGGCGGCGGCGCGGCAGGCGATGGTGCGTGCCTGGCTGCCGCGGGTCTCGGCGAAGGCGCCGTTGACGCTGCCCCAGTAGGTGGCGTCGATGGCCGGGGCATGGACAACGCCCAGCGCCGGGCGGTTGTTCTCGATCAGGGCGATGTTGACGGTGAACTCGTCGTTGCGCTTGATGAACTCCTTGGTTCCGTCCAGAGGGTCGACCAGCCAGAAGGGCCCGCCTTCGACATCGGGGATATCGCCGGCGGAGAAGGCCTCCTCGCCGACGATGGGATAGGCGTCGCTGATCTCTTCCAGGATGGTGCGGGTGATCAGGGCCTCGGCGAGGCCGTCGGCCTCGGTCACCGGCGAGGCGTCGGCCTTGGCCTCGACGTCGAAATCGGTGTTGTAGATTTTCATGATCTCGACGCCGGCGCGCTTGGCCAGGCCGGTGAGCTGTTCCATGACGTCGGCGGTGATGTTGAGGGTCAAGAGCGGTCTCCGTTGCTGGGTGGTGTCGTCATCGCGCGCCAGATTTTCTCCGCCGTCACCGGCATGTCAATATGACGCACGCCGAAGGGCTTCAGCGCGTCGACCACGGCGTGGACGACGGCGGCGCACGCGGCGATGGCACCGGCCTCCCCGGCGCCCTTGGCGCCCAGGGGATTATTGGCCGTCGGGACCGCGTTGAAGGCGAGCCCGAAGGACGGCAGGTCGTCGGCCCGGGGCAGGGCGTAATCGGCAAAGGACGCGCTCAGCAACTGTCCCGATTGGGGATCGTAGGCCACCTGCTCCATCATTGCCTGGCCGATTCCCTGAACCACGCCGCCGTGGATCTGGCCGGCGATCAGCAGCGGATTGATGATCGTTCCGAAATCGTCGACGATGACGTAACCGACGATCCGCAATTCACCGGTATCCCCGTCGATCTCCACCTCGCAGACGTGACAACCGTTGGGAAAGGTTGGCGTTTCCGGCTTGTAGCGGGCGCTTGTATCCAGGCCCTCGTCCATGCTGGCGGGCCGGTTCTCGGCGATCCGCGCCGCCGCCGCCAGCTCCAGGATATCCAGCCCGCCGCCGTCTCCCTGCCCCCTGGCAACGAACCGGCCGTCCCTGATTTCGATCGTCTCTTCCGCCACCTGCAGCAGGTGGGCGGCGAAGGCCGTGCCCTTTTCGATCACGGCGCCGACGGCGTGGCCCAGTGCGGCGCCGCCGACGGGAAGCGAGCGCGATCCCCCGGTGCCCCGGCCCCGGCGCACCCGGTCGGTGTCCCCCTGGACCACCCGCACGGTTTCGAAGGGGATCCCCAGTCCCTCCGCCGCGATCTGGGCGTAGGCCGTCTCGTGTCCCTGGCCGGCGGACTGGGTGCCGATCAGCACCGTGACCGTGCCGTCGTCGGCGAAGGCGATGGTTGCCTCCTCGTCGCCACCGCCGGCTGCGGCCTCGACGTAGGTGGTCATGCCGATACCGCGCAGGTGCCCCCGCGCCGCCGCCTCGGCCTTGCGCGCATCGATATCGGGCCATCCCGCCAGCTCCATGGCGTCGGTCATGTTGCGGGCGAAGTCGCCGCAGTCGTAAGTGTTGCCGCCGGCGGTCGTGTAGGGCATATCCCCGGCGCCGATGAAGTTGCGCCGCCGGATTTCATCGGCGCCCAGCTCCAGGTCGTGGGCGACCACGTCCATCAGGCGCTCGATCAGGTAGGTGGCTTCCGGCCGTCCGGCGCCCCGGTAGGCGTCCACCGGCGTGGTATTGGTGTAGACCCCCTCGACAACCACGTGGATGGCCTCGATCCCGTAGGCTCCGGGCACCATGGGACCGTAGAGTTCGGTCGGGATCATCGGCGCGTCGAGGCTCAGGTAGGCGCCCATGTTGGCGCTGGTCGCCACCCTTACCGCCAGCACCCGTCCGTCGCCGTCGACGGCGGCCTCGGCCCGGCTGACGTGGTCGCGCCCGTGGGTGTCGCAGGTGAAGGCCTCGCCCCGGTCGCCGACCCATTTCACCGGCCGCCCCAGCTCCCGCGCCGCCCAAAGGGCCAGGGCCTCTTCGGCGTAGTGGAAGATCTTGGTGCCGAAGGCGCCGCCGACGTCGGGGACGATGACGCGGATCTTGTCCTTGGGCACCTTCAAGGTCTCTGTCGCCAGCAGATTTAGAATCGTATGGGCGCCCTGGGTCGGGGTGTAGAGGGTGAAGCGCCCGCTATCGGCGTCGAAGTCGCCGACCACGGCACGGGGTTCCAGGGGCGCCGGCGCCACCCGGTTGTTGACCAGGTCCAGGCCGATAACGCGTTCGGCGGCGGCGAAGGCCCGCTCCGTTGCCTCCGCGTCTCCGCACTGCCAGAAGAACGCAATGTTGCCGGGGGATTCGGTCCACAACTCGGGCGCCCCGGGGTCGCGGGCCGCCGCCGTGTCGGCGATGGCCGGCAGGGCCTCGTAATCGACATCGATCAGCTCCAGGGCGTCCCGTGCCGCCGCCGCCGTCTCCGCCACCACCATGGCCACGGTATCGCCGACGAAGCGTACCCGCGTGCCCGCCAGCAGCGGCCGTCCGGGGCTGAAGGCCGGCTTGCCGTCCCGGTTGTTGACCGGAATCTCGCAGGTCAGGCCGCCCAGGCCCGCCGCCTCGATGTCGGCCGCCGTGTACACCGCCAGCACCCCGGTTGCCTGGGCCGCGGCGGCTGTTTCCACCGACCGGATGTCGGCGTGGGCGTGGGGCGAGCGCAGGAACAGGGCGTGGGCCTGGCCCGGCAGCGAAATGTCGGCGGCGTAGCGCCCGCGCCCGGTCAGGAACCGCGGGTCCTCGGTGCGCCGCACCGCCTGTCCGATGCCGAATTTCGCCATGACATTGATTCCGTTTGGTCGTCCAACCGCGATCATAGGGCCACGGGGGAGGGCGTCCAGCTTATCGGTGAGTTAGTCAGTGGGCGCGGGTGTTGTGCCGGCCCAGGAAGTCGATGATCCCCTCGCGCGCGTCGACCAGTCCCGAGAGGTCGTGGATGTACCCTTTCAGGACCAGGGATTCGACGGTTGTTCCCTGTCCGGCGCCGAGGCGGGCGCAG
>JAJFIG010000207.1 GCA_021775195.1 Rhodospirillales bacterium
CCACCTTGCCCAGGTCGCCGGTGAAATTGTATGTGCCCAGCGCCGCCCTCCGCGGTCCATCGGCGTAGGCCGTGGCCACCAGCGACGACGACAGCGGATGTTGCGATCCCTCGCCCAGGCCGGCCAGTAAAAGCATCACAATCAGGGTCAGGAACCCTTCGGCCAGCCCCAGGAAGACGAAAGCCAGTCCCGTCAACGCCGTTCCTACCGTCAGCAGGGCCCGTTCACCCCACCGTTCGGCCAGGAACCCGATGGGAAGCTGGGAGCTCGATAGGGCCCCGGAAAAAACCGTTCGCAGCAGACCCGCCTGGGTCAGCGACAGGCCGAATTCCTGGGTCCACAGGGGCAGCAGGACGAAAATCGTGTCCGAAAACCCGTCGTGCAGGAAATGGGCGCCGCCACAGGTGCCGAGTGTCGCCCGGGCCCGTGTCCGCGTCATCGGTTGTGCGCTAGGTGCATTCATTACTTGCATACTCTAGGACGGTTTGTATTATCGGACAAATCGGAATTTTAAAGATATCTATCGGTTTAACCGATGTATCATAATTGGCTCAGGTCCTTTCACGCCGTTGCCCGAGAAGGCAGCTTCACCGCCGCCTCGCGCGTCCTCAACGTCGGCCAGCCAACCATTTCCGAACAGGTGCGGGCGCTGGAAGGCCGCTTCGGGATCGAGCTCTTCCACCGCCGTGGTCGTTCTGTCGGCCTCACCGCCATGGGCCGACAGCTCCTCGGTTTCACCCAGGACATCTTCGGTCACGAGGAGGAGGCCCTCCGTTTCCTCAGCGCCGCCCAGGCGTTCGAGACCGGCGAACTCAGCATCGGCGCCGCCAACCCCTACGTGGTCATGGGGCCGACCCGGGATTTCCTCGCCCACTATCCCCGCATCGATGTCTCGGTCTCGGTTGAGCACCACGAGGTGGTTCTCCAGGCGCTTCTAGATTTCCGCATGGACGTGGCCGTACTGGGCCGGGTCGATACCGACCCCCGTTTCTACGTCGCACCATTTCGGCGTTGCCGCGTCAACGTCCTGGTCAACGCCGGCCATCCCTGGGCCGGCCGCCGCAGCGTCCGCATCGAGGAACTGGCGGGACAGGACATGATCCTCCGCGAGGCCCGTTCGACCACCCGCCGCGCCCTCGAAGACGCCCTTGCCGCCGCCGGCGTCGACATCCGGGTGGTCATGGAGATCAACAGCCGCGAGGCCATCCGCGATGCCGTCATGCTGGGCTTGGGCATCGGCGTCGCTTCCGAGGTGGAGTTCCTGGCCCACGAGGACCTGCGGCTGGTTACGATCGCCAACGCCGACATGTACATCGACCTCAACGTCACCTGCCTGGCGGAGCGCCGTGACCGTCCCTTGATCCGTGCCTTCGTCGATATGGTGGAAGAGATGGCCGGCGGACCGGCCTGAAATTATGTAGGACTCGACCTCAGCAACAGCTTGCCCTTGGTCTGCCGGCCCTCGATGGCGTCGTGGGCGGTCCGCGCCTCGGCCAGGGGAAAGTCCCGGTCGATGGTCACCTTCAGACGCCCCGCCGCCACCCATCCGAACAAATCGTCGGCGCGGCGCTGAATTTCGGTCGCGTCGGCGGTGTAGTCGGCCAGGTGCGGGCGGCTCAGGAACACCGAACCGGCCTCCGCCAGATCCAGGGGGTTGACCGATTTCACCGCCCCCGAGCTGCCCCCGAAGAGGGCACAGGTTCCTCGCCGGGCCAGTGCGCGCAGGCTGCGCGTGAAGGTCGCCTGGCCGACGGAATCGTAGACCACGTCGACGCCGAGGCCGTTGGTTGCTTCCAGAACGGCATCGTCGAAATCCACTTCGCGGTAGAGGATGGCGTGCTCGGCGCCCAGACCCCGGGCGATTTCCGCCTTCTCCTCGCTGCCCACGGTGGCGATTACCCGGGCGCCTAGGTTGCGGGCGATCTGGATCAGCAGCTGCCCGACGCCGCCGGCCCCGGCGTGCACCAGGCAGGTCTGACCGGCCTCGAGGTGGAAAAGGGAATGGGTCAGATAGTGGGCCGTGCATCCCTGCAGCATCAGCGCCGTCCCGACGCCGAGGTCGATATCATCGGGTATCGTCACCAGCCGCCACGCCGGCACCACCGCGAATTCGGCGTAACTGCCCAGGGTCAGGCAGTACCCCACCGGTGTCCCGGGCTCCAACCCGTCGACGCCGGGCCCCGTCCGTTCGACCCAGCCGGCGCCTTCCATGCCGGGCGTGAAGGGTGGCGTGTTGGCGTAGGTGTGGGAATGGCGATAGACGCCCTGGCGCATGTAGACGTCGATGAAGTTGATGCCGGCGTAGGCCAGGCGCACCAGGACCTCGCCCTCGCCGGGCTCCGGTACCGCCGTTTCACCGAGGACCAGTTCTTCCGAACCACCGTAGCGCTGGACCCTTACCGCCCGCATGGTCGTAGGCGTCTCGCTCATGCCCTCAGGGCCCGGCTCATCACCGTCCCCACGTCCGACGGTGTGTCCAGAACCACCACCCCTGCTTTCTCCAGGGCCTTGCGCTTGGATGCGTAGGTTCCCTTGTTGCCCATGACGATGGCCCCGGCGTGGCCCATCTTCTTGCCCGGCGGCGAGGCCCCGCCGGCGATGAAGGCGGCCACCGGCTTGCTCATGGTCTGGGCATATTCCGCCGCCTCTTCTTCCATGGAGCCGCCGATCTCGCCGACCATGACCACGGCCTCGGTGCCCGGGTACTTGTCCAGGGCCTCCAGGGCGTCCCGGGTGGTGGTGCCGATGATCGGGTCGCCGCCGATGCCGACAAAGGCCGACTGGCCCAGCCCCGCCTGCACCAGGTTCAGGCACACCAGCGTCCCTAGGCTGCCGCTACGCGAGATCACGCCCACCGGTCCGGGGCGGAAGATCTTGTCGTTGAACGCCGGCATGAAGCCTGTGAAGCACTGCCCGGGCGTGACGCCACCGGCGGTGTTGGGGCCGACGACATGGCATCCATTGGCCCGGGCCGCCGCCAGCAGGTACATCACGTCCTGCACCGGGATATGTTCGGTCAGGATTACCAGGCCGCGGGCCCCGGCCTCGATGGCGTCGAGGGCCGCGTCCTTGACCCCGAGCGGCGGGATGAACAGCACCGAGACGTCGAAGCCGACCGCGTCCATGGCATCGCGGGCGCTGGCCAGGACCGGCACGTCGCAATGGACGGTCCCCGCCTTCTTCGGGTTGACCCCGCCCACGACCCGGGTGCCGTAGGCCTGCATGCGTTCGGTCCAGAAGCTGCCCTGGCGTCCGGTGATGCCCTGGATCAGGACCCTGTCCTTGCCGGTAACGATCATTTCGCCGCCTCCACCGCCGCCCGCACGGCTTCGTCCATGGTCTCGAAGGGCTCGATGCCGAGACGGTCCTTGAGCATGGCCACCGCCTCGACGTCGCCGGTGCCGTGCACAGTGAAGAATACCGGTAGG
>JAJFIG010000208.1 GCA_021775195.1 Rhodospirillales bacterium
GGGGCACCGCCGGCCAGAGGATGCCGGTGCAGTTGGACCGGGGGACGGGACGGGCGGCAAGGGTAATGTCCATGGTCGTGATCCCTCCCCTGCCCGGTGTCGAAGTCCCCGAGGACAATAATAAGGTTTGCCGGGGAGGAACAAGGGGAAGGGCTTCGACGTTTCCCCAGCGGTCCGTTCGAATTCTGCCCCGGGCTCAGGACGAAAGGCGCTCGGCGATGGCGAGGATGCGGTGCATCTCGCGGAGGACCGGTTTCTCGATGAGTTTGCCGTCGATGACGACGAGTCCCGTGTCGGCGTCCTCGAAGGCCCGGATGATTCGTTTCGCGTGACTGACCCGGGCGTCGTCGGGGGTGAAAACGCGGTTGAGGACGGGGATCTGTTTGGGGTGAATGGACCCCTTGCCGCTGAAGCCGAGGTCAAGGGCGAGTTTGGCCTCGCGTTCCATGCCTTGCGGATCCTCCAGATCCAGAAAAGGCACATCGATGGCGTCGACGCCGACGCCGGCGGCCGCATGCACGACCCTGGAGCGGGCATAGAGAAGCGGCTCCCAGGCGTTTTTGCACCGCAACTCCGCCGCCATGTCGACGCCGCCGAAAAAGAGCGCGTCGATGCGCGGACTGGCGCGGGCGATATCATGGACGGCTTCCAGTCCGGCGTTGGTCTCGATGATGATATGCAGGCGGGTGGGGTGGCCGCGCTCGGAAAGGATGTCGTCGAGCCAGACGACCTCGTCGGGGGACATGACTTTCGGCAGCATCAACGCCGGCGGCGGGGTGTCCGTATCGAGCACGGCCTGGACGTCGGCGAGGCCAAAGGCGGTGCGCAGGCAATTGATCCGGACGATGCGCTCGACGCCGTCGTCGGCCTGGGGTTCGGCGAACAGTGCCATGGCCTTCCGGCGCGCCTCGTCCTTGTCCTTGGGCGCGACGCCGTCCTCAAGCTCGACACAAACGATATCGGCGCCCGAGGCCAGCGCCTTCGGAACCATCTCCGGCTTGAGGCCGGGTGCGAATATGAAGCTGCGCCGGGGCACCACCGGACGTTCTTCGGTCATTGTCATCGGGTCTTCCTCGAAACCGGCGCGTGCCCTTGGAATGGCACCCACCCCTATTCGTCAATACGCGTCGGCCACCGCATCCTCTACCAGGCGGCTCAACTGAGCATAGCCGAAACTGGGCATGGGCCGTCCATTGACGAAGAATTCCGGGGTCGCCCGGACATTGAGGGTCTGCCCGTCCTGGACGTCCCTTTGAATGGTCTGGATCAACTCGGGACGTTTCATATCGGCGGAAAACCGTTTCATGTCCAAGCCCAGGGCGCCGAGGACGGCCAGGGCACGGGTCGGCTGGGACTGGTGATTGACGACCCAGCGGTTCTGGTTGCGGTACAACAGTTCCAGGGCCTGCCAGAACTTGTCCTGATAGCGGGCCGCCTCCAGCATTTTGACCACCTGGTCGGAGCCGGCGTGGAGCGGGGCGTAGCGCAGCATCGCCCTGACCTTGCCCGGATACTGGCCGATCAAACGCTTCACAAGGGGATAGAAGTCCCGGCAGGTCCCGCAGGCGGGATCGAAAAATTCGACGATGGTGACCTTGGCGTCCTTGGGTCCCTCGATGGGGGCTCCCGGCCGCTCCGCCGTGCTTCGATTCTCGCTCTCGGACACACTCTGCTGATAGAGCATCACGGCGCCGCCAAAGACCAGCACAAGCAGCACGGCGACGGAGATGAAAAGGGTTTTCCGGTTCATGACGAGTCCTTCCGGTGGGCGCAAAACAACAAGACGCCAATTAGGGTAAAGGTCAACAAAGACATGACGGGGATGCTCAGGAACCCGAGAAGGGAGATGTGGGTTTCCGAACAGGGGACGCCCTGCACGCAGGGCTGGACCCGCTCCGGAATGATCCCGGCAACCAGGAGGACGTGGAACAGGGCGATGAGCCATCCGACGCCCGCCAGCGCGCCGGCATAGCGCACGACCCTGGGGTCATGGGGGAACAGGCCGAGGGCGAGAATCGGGACCAGGGGGTACATGGCAATGCGTTGATACCAGCACAGCACACAGACCGGAACCCTCATGATTTCGCTGAAGAAGAGGCTGGCGAGGGTGGCGCCGGCGACCACGATCCAGGCGGCAAAGAGCAGGGTCCAGGCGGGCTGAAGGCCCGGGGAAGAAGTATTGCTTGTCATGGGTTCCCCAAGAAAGACGGCTAGGCCGGGACCGCCGTGTAGTCGGCGTCGCTGACCGGCTCCTGCCAGTCGGTGGCGGCGCCCTGGTCGTCGGACTCCGACAGCGCCAGATGGCACATCATCTGGTCCGGCGCGGCGCCATGCCAATGGCGTGACTTCGGCGGAATGACGACGGTGTCGCCGGGTAGGATTTCCCGCACCGCGTCTCCCTCGAGCTGATAGCGCCCGGCGCCCGACAGGACATAGAGAATCTGGCCCACCGCATGGGCGTGCCAGTTGGTGCGGCCGCCCGGCGTGAAGGTGACGCGGGTGACCCTGAGCCGCGACGGATCCTCGGGCACGAACACCTGATCCTGCAGGACCTGACCGACGAACTTGTCCGCCGGTGCGATCTTGGTCGCGCCTTCGCTGGCCCTCACGATTCTCGATTTCATGGCTTTCCTCCCAATAGATACCTGCCGACACTATCCCATGAGGCTGCGGCGGACATGAAAATTCCAGGGACGAAGTCGGCGGCGCCGATCAATCGGCGAGCATGGTCAACGCGGCCCGGCGGTCTCCCGACTTCAAGCCAAGAAACAGCCTGCGGGCTTTCGCGATGTCTTTTTCGGAACCGCTTTCGGCGGCCGCCTTGAGGGCAACCGTCGTCGGATGATCCGCTCCGCAGATGAAAGCCAAAGCTTTCGCCAAGCGGCCCATGGCCTCGCGGTCGATTTTTACCTCTTCCATTCGGGGGTCCCCCAAGCAACAGACTGATTCGGAAACCGGGGACAGTATACCGTCTCCGATTTATTATATTTCAACGCTTTACGGGTCGGTCGTCTGTTGATCTTCGATGATGCCTGATTTGCCTCTCTGCCACCATTGGCTTTCACGCATTCGCTGGAAGACGACGTAGAGCATCGGAATGAGGAATATGCCGAAGATCGAAGCGGCCAGCATGCCGGCCAGAACCGGCAAGCCGACGGCATACATGCTGTCCGAACCGGGGCCGGTCGCGCTCACGAGCGGAACGAGACCGGCGATGAAGGCAAAACTGGTCATCATCACAGGACGAAAACGGAGCCTCGCGCCGGTAACCGCCGATGTCACGATCGACTGCCCCGCGGCGCGCCGTTCCAGTGAAAACTCGGTAATAAGAATCGAATTCTTGGCCGCCAGCGCAATGAGGACGACGATGCCGATCTGGGCATAGAGCACGAAGCTCATCCGCATGAGCCAAAGGGCCAGCATGGCGCCCAGGACGGCAACAACGACCGACAGAAGGACGGGAATGGGAACGTTCCAGCTTTCATAAAGCGCGACAAGAAATAGAAAAGCAAAGACGATGGCGAGCCCGATCACGATAGGTGTCTGACCGGCCGATAATATCTGCTCCAGGGCCTGCCCCGTCCACTCAAAATCATAACCGGCCGGCAGGGTTTTCCTTGACAGGTCCTCCATGGCCGCAAGTGCTTCACCGTCGCCGCGGCCGGGTGCCGGCCCACCGTTGATCGAGACGGCACGGTAATTGTTGTACCGCACGATGGTTCGCGGTCCGACATCAAGGGACGCCCTTGCGACCGATGACATCGGGACCATCTGATCGTCGCGGTTTCTGAGCTGGATCTTATAGATGTCGCCGATCGAGGCTCGGCTCTCCTTCTCGGCCTGCAGGCGTACGGTCCAGGTGCGGCCGAACAGGTTGAAGTCGTTGATGTAGAAGCTGCCAAGGCTTGCCTGCAGGGCGGCGAAGACATCGGAGAGACCTATC
>JAJFIG010000209.1 GCA_021775195.1 Rhodospirillales bacterium
TACCGGGGTGCCGCCGCTGGATGCTCCGGAAGCGGCAGATGGCGGAAATAAGGGAGAGACCGATTCGAAAACCGCCGCCCTCACAGCAATGGAAAAGCATGCCGCCAAGTTGCTGCAGAGACGCAAAGACCGCCTCGCCACCCTGCCCTGGGTCCACGGCCCCTACGGGGCCAACGATTGTGGCCGCTGTCATGCCTTCGGGGCATCACGGGTGTTCAGGAAGAGCGCCGTCACGACCGCCGCCCCGACTCTCGGCGGGGCGACGCAGGAACGCCTGATCGCGCCCAAGCAGGAGCTGTGTTTCGGATGCCACGGAACGAAGACGGTCGAAATCGCCGACGCGCGGGGTCTTCGCATCCATGGGCCCGTCGCCGCCGGGGAATGCACGGCCTGCCATAGCCCCCATGGGACTCCACGCCGGTACATGCTCCGCATGAAGAATAACGTGGAGCTTTGCGCCCAATGCCATGACCTGACGGGTATCGCGCAAAGGGCCCCGGTACATCGAGACATCACCAAGACCGAATGCACGAATTGTCATGACCCCCACATGGGCAGGCCGATGATGATCCTCAGACAGGAGCCGGTCCAGGCCGCGAATCCGGCCCAGGCCAGTTTGCGGTAGGGAGCGCGTCATTCCGTGGTTTACAGGGCATTGAATCGCCAACCGGCAATGGGCCTTGACGGGAGTTCCCGCCGGTTCTTCCGTCGCCTGTTGGCGGCGTGGCTGGTGGCGACGCCTTTGCTTGTGTGTGACACCGGAAGCAGACCCGCGGCGGCGGCACCCATACGGTACCTGCCGATCACGAAATATTTCGTGATCTCGCGCCCGGAAGTGACGATGAAGAAGACGCTGGAGTGGGAGGACGAGGAAAGGCTCACCCCAAACAACACCTTCACGGAGGAGACCCTGACCTTCGTCTCCGAGATCGAGGCGGGAACGGAAGGCTGGGTCTATCACCCGGCGCTTGCCATATTTGACGTCGAGCTGCGTCCCAAATGGAAGCGCCAGAGCCGACAAACCACGGCGACCGGGGGCGGGCCGACGCGCAACCAGAAGGATGAGATATCCTCTGTCGGCTTTACGATCGACACGACGTTCCTGCAGTACAAGCCCTATACGCTGAATTTGTTCGCAAACAGCGACCGCCAGGATTTCACCAGCAGCATCGCCCCCGACAACGTCACCGCAAACGATACCTATCGCGCCAAGCTGTCGCTGGATTACTGGGACCTGCCGACGGATATCGAGTATGAGAACAAGGTGACCGACTTCGAGGGCCTGACCAATTTCACGACGACGACAAATTCGGTCCGCACCCGGACGACCCATCGCACGGACGAAAGCGATTCGACGGTGCGAACGGAATACCGGGAAATCGACCGTGAACAGGAAACTGCCACATCGAGCACGGAGAACATATTTTTCAGTGCATCGAATTTCTATAACTTCAGCGACGACATGCGGCTGTCGTCATCCATGTTCGCGTTCGATACCTCGACGAAATTTTCAACGACGGGCGTCAGCGACAGCACGACCAGCAGGAACGTGACGGTCACGGAAAATCTGTTTCTCGATCATTCGCGGACCTTGAGCAGCGATTACCTGGGGCGCGCGGTATACCGCGAGGACAACGGGAACGACACGACGACGCTTTTCGGCTCGGGCCGTCTTCGCCACCAACTCTATGAAAATCTCGAGACCACGTTTCTCGCGACCGCCCAGCGCGAGGATATCAACGAGGGCGACATCGAGAATTACGAAACGGAACTCAATCTTAAGTATAGGCGGCGGATTCCCTGGGGGCAGGTGGGTTTGACCAACAGCTATCGCCTGCGCCTCGAGGATGACAACACCAAAGAAGGAATTCGCGACGTCCTGGACGAGTCCCATGTCCTGACCGGGACGACGCTGGCCTTTCTCGGTGCCGAAAACATCGATACGACAACCATCGTCGTGACCGACGCCGCCGGCCTGGTCGTCTTCACGCAAGGACCCGACTACATCGTCAGCACGGGCGGTGACACGGTGGCGATCTCGCGAACCGGCGTCGGTTCCACCATCGCCGATGGTGCGACGGTACTGGTCGACTACCAATTTCTCGCCGACGGGCCTTTCACCCTGGGCAACCGCACGTTCCAGATTGGCGGCGACGTGAGCCTCTGGGATACCTTGAGTCTGTTCTATCAGTACTCGGATTCCCAGGATACACTGATATCGGGAACGCGAACGTCGACCCTGGGTGACGACATCACCCAAATTTTCGGAGGCGAAGTTCGCTGGCGTTGGAGCAAAACCAGGGGCGAATACGAGGACAAGGATTCGACACGGGATCCGCTCAAACGATGGATGATTGGAGAAACCCTGACCTTCAAGCCCTTTAGAACCCTTGCCGTGTCGATGAGCGCGACGTTCACAAATTCCGAATTCGTCGACACCGGCGAGAAAACCGAACAAATCGATGGGAGATTCAATCTGCAATGGCAGCCCGTGCGCTGGGGCCAGTTCTCGGTCGAGGCCACCCAACGTCGAACGCGAGGCGATATTCAGGAAACCGATGAGACGTTTGCGGTTTCGCGATTCGACTGGTGGTTCGGCCTTTGGAACGGGAATCTCAAGCACGAGTACCTGAAACAAAAAGATTTTCTGGGTAAGCAGAACCGCGAACAGCATTTGTTCCTGGTGGAAGTGGATAGGAGGTTCTGATCATGATGCGCGCGCGCGCCCTTGCCCGTTGCCTGTTGGTCGCCTTGGTTCCCGTGATCGCCGGATGCACCGACGCCGAATCCCCGGCAGCGGTCCAAGAACCCGTAAATCTCGTATGGCCGGATGCTCCCCTGACACCGAGGATCAAGTTCGTCCGCGCGGTATCGACACCACAGGACTTCGGCGTCGAGACCGGCTGGTTCGACAAGGTCGTCGATTTCCTCAAGGGTGCCGACCCGCGGCGAACGACACAGCCTTACGGCCTGCACCGGGATCAAGAAGGACGTCTCTACGTCGTCGATGCCTTCCATAAGTCGGTCCAGGTCTTCAATACATTGAAGAGCGACCATTATTGGTTCCCGAGCGATCCACCGGAGAAATTCCTGAACCCGGTCGGTGTCGTCAGCGACGGCAAGGGCCGCGTGTACGTGTCGGACTCGAAATCGAACGTCGTCCACGTGTTTGCCGATCACGGGGCACGCTACGTGACCGCATTCGGCATGGACGTGCTCGGACGACCCACCGGGATGGCGATCAACCGCGCCACGGGGGATTTGTTCGTGGTCGATACCTTGAACGGACAAATCGTCGTCTTCGACACCAAAACATTGCAGTCAAAGGCATTCATCGGGAAACAGGGCGACGATACCGAGGGGTTTCACTCACCGACGAGCGTCGCCTTTGCGCCCGACGGGCGGATCTACGTCAGTGATTCCTTGAATTTCCGTGTCCAGGTTCTGGATGCCGGCTTTAAGTTCCTAAACAGATTTGGTAGCGCCGGCGACGCACCCGGATATTTTTCCCGCCCCAAGGGGGTTGCCGTCGACAGCGACGGCAATGTCTATGTCGTCGATGCCCTGTTCGACAACGTACAGATTTTCGACGCCGAGGGCCGGCTGCTGCTGGCCTTCGGCAAGCCGGGCTCGAAACCGGGAGAATTCTGGTTGCCGACGGAGATATTCATCGATTCGGACGATCGGATCTATGTTTCGGATTCCCATAATCAACGGATCCAGGTCTTTCAGTACTTGAAGGGAGGCAAAGGCTGATGAGGACTGCCAGGCATTTGATGGTCGTGTCGGCGTTGATGGCCGCATCGTTCTTCCACGCATCCACTGAGGCCGTCGCGGCAATCGTGGACACAAAGCACAATCTTTCCGTTTCAGGCCCGGGGCCGATCAAGTCGACCATAGAGAGAGAGATCTGCATCTTCTGTCATGCCCCCCACAACGCCCGGCGTGACGTCCCCTACCTGTGGAACCGGCCCGATTCGACCGCCAACTACACGACCTATCAGAGCTCGACCCTCTACGCCACGGTGGGCCAGCCGACGGGAACGTCGAAGCTGTGCCTGAGCTGCCATGACGGAACCATCGCCCTCGGCGCCCTTGTTTCCCGGCCGGCCGAGGTGCCCTTCGCCGGCGGCCTTCGCTTCATTCCCGAGGGACCGAGCCGGCTGGGCACGGACCTGTCGGACGATCATCCCATTTCGTTCGTGTACAACGACGCGCTGGTGGCTCTGCGGGGCGAACTCGCGTCGCCGTCGACGCTGGTGAACGAGGTCAAGCTCGATGCATCGGGCGAGATGCAGTGCACGGCATGCCATAACCCACACGACAATCCGTTCGGCAAGTTCCTGGTCAAACCCAACAATTTCGCCGACATCTGCGTGACCTGCCATGTCCGCACGGAATGGCCGATCGCCAGTCATGCGACATCGACCAAAACGTGGAACGGCACGCTGCCCGACCCGTGGCCGCGCACGTCCTTCACGAACGTTGCCGAGAATGCCTGCGAAAGCTGCCACACGCCACATACCGCGGGCGGTCACGCCCGGCTGCTGAATTTCGCCATCGAGGAGGACAACTGCCTGACATGCCACACCGGCAATGTCGCCCAGCACGACATCGAAGCGGAACTGATCAAGTCCACGGGTCACAAGGTCCAGCAATTCGTCGGCATTCATGACCCGGCCGAGGACTTCTCGGTCGGAACAACGAACCACGTCGAGTGCGTGGACTGCCACAATCCACACCGGGCCAACGATATTCCGGCGTCGGCGCCGCTGGTTCCAGGCCCGCTGCGCGGCGTCAAGGGCGTCGACATCTCGGGCCAGTTGGTCAACGAGGCGACCAACCTCTACGAGGTCTGTTTCAAGTGCCACGCCGACAACAACGTCACGAACTCGGTCCCGATCACGCGGATGCTGCCGCAGATCAACACCCGTCTCGAATTCGACGTCGTCAACCCATCGTTCCACCCGGTCGCCTTTCCGGGAAAGAACCCGGACGTGCCGAGCCTGATCCCGCCGCTCAACGAGAACTCGATGATCTATTGCACGGATTGCCACAACAACAACGAGGGACCCGGTTCCGGTATCGGCGGGTCGGGCCCCGCCGGCCCCCATGGCTCGAACGAAGATTTCCTGCTCGAGAGGAACTACTCCGTACGCGACTTCACCCAGGAGAGCTCGACCGAATATGCGCTGTGCTACAAATGCCACGACCGCGACAGCATCCGCGGCGACGACAGCTTTAAGGAGCACGACAAACACATCCGCGGTGAGGACGCGCCCTGTTCGGCCTGTCACGACCCGCACGGGGTCAGCGCAACGCAGGGGAACCCGACCAACAACTCCCACCTGATCAACTTCGACATCAATATCGTCACGCCCAGCAGCAGCGGCCAGCTCAGATTCGAGGATCTGGGGAATTTCCGCGGCCGGTGCTGGCTGACGTGCCACGGCGAGAACCACAACCCGGAGGAATATCCCTGATCCCTCTGAACCGGGGCATGGAGGACGATGGGTTTGCCGGGCGGTCAAACCCGGGGCACGTGTCGGAATTCCTTACACTTTCGAGTTCCGGCATGCCTCGGTTAAATAATTGATTTTAAACAATAATATTTCTCAAGGCGCCAAATGACCGGTTTTCCCATCATATGGTGTCGGTATTCTTTACAGTCGCCTATTGCCGGGCGAAGAGTTTCTAACCATATGTAAATTATGGTTATTTTCGGTCCACATTGACCTTGCGAGAGGCCGAGGTGTCGGGATTTTTTACATTTGCGATTTTATTTAATTCAAACATACCACGTAATTCATTGATACTTATAATAACTATAATTCTGGCATGATTATTGCATGTCTATCGAGGAGCCGGAATACCGGTTGAAACGTCTGTTGCAGGCCAGTGCGTGCACATGCGGGGGACAGACCATAGCAATTGAGGGGATGAACTGCATGGGAACGCTTGGTTCCATTAGAACCGCAATTGGCGCCGCAATGGTGTCAGTGGCGGCACTTCTACTGCCAACGGCGGGGCATGCCGTCCCCGTCGCCGCGGACATCGTATTCGTTGTCGACGAGTCGGGGTCGATGGATACGGAGCACGACTGGCTGAATGCTGGTGGGGCCATACCGTCCGTGGTACCGCTACTGGAAAGCGCTCTTCTCGCCAAGGGGGTCGGCGCGGGCGCGGATGCGAACCGATACGCCCTTGTGGGGTATGGAAGCTCGAACACCCATAGCCCTCTCAACCAGGTCGCGCATAAGCATACCGTGGGGGGCGGTGAATTCGGCTCCGCCACCAATTTCACCACTGCCGCCAACGGCCTGACATCGCAAGGCGGCACCGAGGACGGATATCAGGCAATCGATTTCGCCCTGAACCAATATACCTACCGGACCGGCAATTTCGCGCGACAGGTCATCCTCATCACCGACGAAGACAGGGATATCAACCCTTCCACCAACAATTCAAACACCAGTGGAAACGCGCTGAATTTCGCGATCGTGCAGGAAGCGTTACGGGGGGCCGATTTCACCCTGAATGTGATCGTCAACAACGGTTTTCGTGACGGTGCGTTCAATACGGCCATGGGGGTCGATGCGGACGGCACGGCGTATCTGGTCGATGGCGCGGGGGGATTCACCACGGCGCCGGGCGGTGTACCCACCGGCGGAACCGGGACTACAAAGGCCGATTACATCGACCTTGCCCACCAACTGGGTGGTGCCGCCTGGGACCTCAATATCATGCGCTCGGGCGGCACCAGCGTGTCGTCGTTCACGGGAGCATTCATCGCGGTCAAGGTCGAGGAGATCATCAATACCACGACCATACCGGAGCCACCGACGCTGTTGCTCCTCGGCACCGGGTTGATGATCGCCGGCGGCCTGGCGATGCGGCGACGGGGGAACCTGATGGTTCGCACCGCCCTTCGCCGCGGACGGACTTCCGGGCCCGGTGATCGTCGAACAACCGCCTAGCGCCCAGCACGGGATACAATTAGGAATTCAATGACTGGTAGTCCCTGGACTGCTGTTATGGGTCATGTTCGCCCAGGGCAAGGCAAACCGTTTTCCGTTTGTTCGGCTTGCGATGGAGGCTGCACGGGTTGATTGCGCCGTGAACCGGGCACATTTCCCGGCAGACACAAATTATTATTGTAATTGTTTCTGTTAATGTTTTGAATAAAGTCAATAGGTTGCCTTCATAATTCTAATTATAATAGAATTACTTTCAGTTTTATTGATCCAGATCAAAGACAAAATTGCCCCACAAACTAGTTTTCCGTGCGTAGGCAAAAGAGACGCAGTCAATGCGTTTAACTCGGGACCAGGGAGGTCGCGATGTTTGATTTTCGTTTATTCTGGAAATGCTTGATGCTGCCCATTCTCGCGGCGGCAATGTTCGGTCTTACCCTGTGGTTGCCGGGCACGGCTTTTGCCGGGATCGTCGGCAGCGACCACGATTTCGCGGACAAGGGCTGGAACACGACGGGCGAGGTCTGCGCCGTCTGCCACGTGCCCCATGACAACAAAGGGCATGAGTATTGGCGAAACGGCTTGCTGTGGAACCACAAGCTCAGCGTAGCCACCTACACGATGTACGATTCCAACCACTCCGATAGCATCGACGGCGCCGTTTCGGCGCAGCCGGACGGTACCGCCAAGCTCTGCCTCGGCTGTCACGACGGCACCGTAGCCATCGACGAGTTCGGCGCATCCCCCACCCAAACGAAGTTCCTGGATGGCGGCGAGAAGATCCCGTCGTTCATGGACGGCGCCAATCTCGATATGCGGGGGACCCATCCGATTTCGATCGTCTATGACGAAGCCGCCGATGGAAACCTGTCGGTCCAGACAACGGCGATGGGGGCGAGCGGAACCATTGCCGACGTGCTCGACGACGGCAAAGTCCAGTGCTCGTCCTGTCATGACGTTCACGATCAAGAAACCCTAGATGGTTCGCTGCTTCGGGAGCAACTGGACGGCTCGGTTCTGTGTCTGGTGTGCCACACGAAGTAATGAAGTCACAGGCGGCTACCGGACAGCGTCAGGCCAAGACTGCCCACACGCCTTAAGGACCAAACCAACGATCGTGGGCCTATACCGTCGCCAGGACCGTACTCACGGCCAAGGTGGTGGAGCCGAAGGAGAGCGTCAAAAGACGCGACCAGACGACCTGATAGATCAGGGCCGTGGCGCCGGAGACAAAGAACAGGCCGAGGAGTTTCTTGAGAGGCGCGTTCGTCATTCACGCTCCGAAGGACAATGGGTGATGGTCTAAAATACCCGCTTCGTCTGTCGCAATCGCGATATCCTCGAAGGGTGTCCGAAGACGTGCACCGACCATAAAGCCAATGCAGGCGATCGAAAAGCCCAACCCGCTGAAAAGATTGGTGCCCCCAGGGAGACTCGAACTCCCACGTCCGTAAGGACAACAAATTTTGAGTTCGTAAAAACATCGTTCATTCAGATGAAGTCCGCGGCTGTTGGGGCGGTCGTTAATCCATACTTGTATCAGTTCCAATTCGCACACTGTTCAATCATCGGTAATGCGAACCTCGAGCAAGGCGGACAGGAACTTCCACGACAAGACGATCATTCACGAATCCCGGATCAATGTCCTTGCACGGATCACCTTGAATAACATCTGTTTTTATCAATTCCAATTAACCATAAATAAATTATGGTTTATACCCCATATGGGGGATGCGGTTATTGCCGAAGTATGCATTACTATGCACAACTAGAGTAAAAGTTGTCTGGCCGGAAGCCTGGGAATAACCGGTCTCCACACAGCCGGCAACATAACCCGGACGGGGAGGCTGTCATGGCCGATACCACTTCCTTTGACTCCACCGAAATCACGACCGCGCAGACCGATGCCGGCGATACCTCCGCCGGGGAGAGCGTGCAGTTGGCCCAGGCGGCGGCGGTCGAACTCGCCTCGCCCGGGCGCGGCAGGGAAGCGGTGGTTTCGGCGGATGCCGGCCGGACCTATGCCCTGAAGGACGCGCATACGCGCTTCACCCAGGACGGAGCCGACCTTCGGGTTCACTGGGCCGACGGCGGCCACACCAACATCACCGACTATTTCGTCTTCTTCGGCGCGGGGACGCCGGGCGGCATCGCGGGGCTGCCTTACGACGCCCTGGTCGCCGCCATTCCCGATTTTGATCCCAACGCCTTCACGCCGGCGGCGGGGGAACCGGTTCCGGCACCGGCACCGGCGGCGGGGGCGGCGCGGGCCGCGGGCGGCGCCTTCAATACGGAATTCGACGGTGGATTTGGTGTCGAGGGCATCGCCATCGGCGGCCTTTTGGGCCAGACCGAGCTTCAGTTCGTGCTGCTTGATCCCAATCCGGAGATCACCCCCTTCTTCCCGCCGGCGGCGCTGATCGTGCCGTTGGATCCCTGCGACACATTCCCCCCCTGCCCTAACCCAGAGGCGCTGAAGTCGGCGTTTCTGGGCGGCTGGCAGCGCGGCGAAGGCGAGACCATCGTGCTGTTCGGCGAGGGGACCGCCGTCGGCGGCGACGGCGACGACACCCTCATCGGCGACGAATACGGCAACCTGCTGATCGGTGACGAATGGATCGACGACGACGAGTACTTCGATCAGGACGACGGCGGCAACGACCTGCTGCAGGGCGGCGAGGGCAACGACGTCCTGGTCGGCGATTTCTACGATACCTCGGGCGCCGACCTCGAGGTCGTGGTGGGGAACTTCGGCGAGGGCGACGGCCAGGTCTTCGACAGCTTCAACGATGTCCTCGAGGGTGGCGAGGGCAAGGACACC